>JBGAOF010000009.1:0-19979 GCA_044221915.1 Solirubrobacterales bacterium | reverse complement strand
AGCGCGTACTGAAGCGAGTCGCCCCTGATCTTCGTGGTACCCCGGGTTCCGTAAAGACGGGCCCAGATCACCCGGCGAGAAACGCCATAACGGGTCACTTCGACTTTCCTCAGCCTTCCACTCACATAGCTGCCTAGCAGCGAGTTCATCCGCGCGGGCGAATAGCTGTAAGTCCAGCGGTGGTAGGGGGACACCCGGTCCCAGGGGTCGGGCACCCCCTTGAGGTAGGAGATCGGTTCGCCGAACCAGACGTTCTCGACATTTTCGGTGTGGCCGCCGGACGAAGCGGAAAAAAGTGCCATCGCAACTTCGCCCCCGGAAAACAGGGCCTGGCTGGCGGTTCTCGCACAGGCCCGGCTGGTGCGCGAATACTCCTCCGAGACCGGGCCGTACACCTGGCTGCGGGTGTCCGGGTAGACGTCGAAGCCATCATGGGAGCCTTTCGACCAGAGGCCGATTGAACGGGCCGAGAGCGCAAAGGCCTTGAGAGTTTCCAACGGCCACGACGGGATCAGCTCCTTGGCCAGCACACCCCGGCAATAGGAGTTGACCGGGACATTGTTGATTACGTAGAAGGAGCCGTCACGGACGATCAGCTCGACTCCGCCGCGGTAACGACCGAGACCCGGGAAAACGACCGTGCCTTTGGTCTCGGTGCGTAGCCGGCGGCCACATTTCTTCAGCGGCCGGCCACCGCCGCCCTTGAGGTAGATCCCGTTCCGGCCGATCCCGGCGCTGTAGGTCAGGCGGGGCAGAAGCCGCCGGCCACAGGCCCATCGCGCACCACGAAAGCGCGGGCTGGAATCGACATCGAGCAGCACCTTGATGTTGCGAGGTTTATGCAGCTTCCGGATCCTGATCCCGCGGTAATAGTGGCGGAGGATCCTGCCGTAGCGATACCCGTCCAGGCCCATCCCGTAGGCCCCGTAGGCGCTCATGCCGATCCCGTGGCCGAAGCCCCCGCCGCGCACCTTCCAGGTCGCCGCTGATGCCGGGGACGGAAGGGCCTGGAACGACAGGAGCATTCCCGCCAGAAGGCAGGCCAGGGGGAGCAGCAGGCGGATCTTGAGGCGCGAAGTCAGGGTTTGAGACATTGCTTTGCCAACAGTTTGAACAGGGGAAGGTATCGGCTTCCATTATCTTTGAATGGAGTCTTGCCCCGGGGACGGACCAGCCCCAGAGACAGCCACATCCGAGGAGAAGTCTGTTGGACCACAAGTTGCTTTTGGCAGGTGAATGGATTGAAACAGGTGACTGGGACGAAGTCCTGAGCCCTTGGGACCAGAGTCCGGTTGCCCGTGTCGCCCAGGGTGATGAGGCCACCGTGGACCAGGCGGTTCGGGCCGCCCACGCGGTTTTCAGCGAGGCGCCGATCCCCCAGTATGAGCGGGCCGAAATCCTCGACCGGGCCGCCCATCTGATCAAGGAACGGCAGGAGGATCTCGCCCGGACGATTTCAGCCGAGGCCGGCAAACCGATCAAGACCGCCCGGGTCGAAGCCGCGCGGGCCGCCGACACGATGATTTTCTCGGCGGTGGAGGCCCGCAAGCTCACCGGCGGCACCGTGCCGATGGAGGCTTCCTCGGCCGGGATCGGCAAGCTCGGGGTGATGTTGCGGGTTCCGCTCGGTGTGGTCGGCGCGATCAGTCCGTTCAACTTCCCGCTCAACCTGGTCTGCCACAAGCTTGGCCCGGCGATCGCCGCCGGCAACGCGGTGGTTCTGAAGCCGGCCGGACAGACCCCGGTTTCTTCGATCAAGCTGGCCGAGATCCTGATCGACGCGGGATTGCCCGCCGGCTGGCTTTCGGTGATCCCGGGCGGCGGCTCCACGGTCGGCAACGCGATCGTCGAGCATGAACTCACCGCGGCGATCTCCTTCACCGGTTCGGCACCGGTCGGGTGGGGGATCCGCAGCAAGGTCCCGCACAAGCGGGTCGGCCTCGAGCTCGGTTCGAACGCTCCCCTGATCGTCAACGAAGACGGTGATTGGGAGACCGCCGCCGACAAGGCCCAGATCCACGCTTTCTCCCATGCCGGACAGAGCTGCATCTCCACCCAGCGGATCCTGGTCCACGAAGCGGTGGCGGATCGTTTCATCGAACGGCTGGTCGCCAACGTGGAGAAACTGAAGGTGGGCGACCCGGCCGACGACACGGTCGATGTCGGTCCGCTTATCTCTCCCGCCGATCGCGACCGGGTGAAGGCCTGGGTGGACGAGGCGGTGGCCGGAGGATCGAAGCTCCTGACCGGCGGTGAGCTGGTTGACGAGGGCCGCTGCCTGGCTCCGACCCTGCTCGAATCCCCTTCGCACGAAGCGAAAGTGTGGTGCGAGGAGATCTTCGGTCCGGTCGCCACGATTGACCGCTTCAGCGATTTCAGTGCGGCGCTCGACCAGGCGAACGACTCGAAGTTCGGCCTGCAGGCGGGGGTTTTCACCCGTGATGTTGGCAACGGACTGGAGGCCGCCCGCCGGCTCGAGTTCGGCGGCGTGCTGATCAACGAGGTACCGACTTTCCGGGCCGACCAGCAGCCCTACGGTGGAATCAAGGACTCCGGTAACACCCGCGAGGGGCCGGCCTACTCGATCATCGAGCTGACCGAAGAGCGACTGGTCACCTTCCAGGCCGGCTGACCGGCTCCGTCGCAGCCATGGCCGGAACACCCGGCTGTGGCCGCGCCGGTCGGCCCGGTTGCTATCCCGCACCGCAACTAGGCTGTCCCTTGCCGGTTTTAGGTGGTGGCGATAACGTAGTCAATTCGTCTTCGCCCGCGCGAGTCAGCGCGGGTCAGTCTTTTTCATTCGGAGGGCCGGCCCGAGGGAATCGGCCACAAGGAGAATCGATGAACCGCTTCAGGATCAAAGTCGCTGCCGCGCTGGTGGCCGTTGGTGTGCTTTCAACCGTTGCCATCGCCCAGGCGGCGAGTGGTGACAACACCGGGATCAGTACCGTCACTCAGCGGATCGTCCCCGATTCGGCACCCGGATTCAATTTCCTGACTACCGGAAGCGGCGAGTCGTACACGGTGCGGGATGGCTCCGAGGAAGGTGGCGTTGCCCTCGGAACGGCCAAGTCCGGCCGTGAGAACCGCCGGACCTGGATCTCGTACTTCGGCCAGCTCACGGACTTCCAGCTCGCCGACGAAGAGAGCCCGCTCCGGGTCGAGTTCCTGGACCCGCAGGGTGGCCAGTTCACCTCCTCCTGGCGGGCAGGTGAGGCGCTCAACCCACAGGAAGAGGACGCCATGATCCGGCAGTTCAACGCCTTCGCGGGCAAACCGCCGCATCGTGATCGTGGCAATGCTGCGTCGAAGATGGACTTCGTCGTCAATACCGGTGACATCTCCGACAACAACCAGTACAACGAAGCGCTCTGGAACCTTCAGCTCGCTGAAGGCAAGACGGTCAACCCGGGGACCGGATCTGATCCGGCGCCGGCAATTGGCAACAATCCCCTCTGTCCGACCGGAATGAACGTGATCGACGGCAGCGATCCGTCCAGGTACACCGGCGTCCAGGACCGGAATGACTGGCCGGCCCCGACCATGGGCTACTTCTGGGATCCGGACGAGCCGAACCCCACACCGGTTCCGGCCAACCCCAACTTCTCCAACCCCACCTCGGACTGGCCCGCGTATCCGGGCCTCATGGACCGCGCCCAGCAGCCCTTCAAGGCGGCGGGATTCAAGGTTCCGTCGTATTTCGTCTTCGGCAATCACGACAACCTCGTGCAGGGCAATGTCTGGGGCACCCAGGTCTTCAACCAGATTGCGACCGGCTGCCTGAAGCCGATCAACGACGACCCCGACAACAGCGGACGTCCGACCAACCCCTTGCTCAGCCTCGTCCTGAACCCGGTTTTCACGGCCCAGGACCTGCTGAACATCCGGACCGGGAACCCGGCGTACTTTATGGAAGTGCCGCCGGATCCTGATCGTCACCTGGTCTCGAAGAAGGAAGCGATGAACCTCTACCGGAGCACCGGGAAGGCAAACGGCCACGGTTTCGGTTTCGTTGACAAGGCCTCCCGCGATGCGTCGAACGGCTATGCCTCCTATTACTCGTTCAGCCCGCGGCCGGGTGTCCGCTACATCTCGCTTGACACCACATCCGAGGGCGGCACGGTCCTGGTCTCCGACAAGGGCAATCTCGATGACCCGCAGTTCAAGTGGCTCGAGTCGCAGCTGCAGAAGGCGACCACCAACAACGAGATCGTGATCCTCTTTTCACATCACGCGCCGGGCAGCATGACGGCCAACGTGCCGGATGAGAACGCTGCCAGCTGCGCCAATGTCGACCCGGCCGTGGTGCCCGGCTGTGACGGGGATCCCCGTGTCTCGACCCCGATCCACCTCGGGACCGACGTGGTTTCGATGCTTCACGAATACCCGAATGTCGTCGCCTGGGTGGCAGGCCACAGCCATGTAAACGACGTCACCCCCTACCCGGCACCGGACGGCAAGAGCGGCTTCTGGAACATCCGTACATCGGCCCTGGCCGACTGGCCGAAGCAGAACCGGCTGATCGAGATCCTCGACAACCGGGACGGGAACCTCTCGCTTTTCGGCACGATGATTGACCAGGCCGCCGGCGTTGATGCTCCCGCGCCGGGAACGAACGCTGCCGGAATGGACAACAACCAACTCGCTTCACTTTCACGGGTGATCGGCTACAACGAGAACCAGACCGGAGCGGAAGCCTGCGGTTCCGAGAAATGCGGGGAGGGTCTGGTCGAGGACCGCAACGTCGAGTTGCTGATCAAGGATCCCCGCAAGCCGAAGGCGATGGTGGATGCAGTCACCGTGACCCCGAAGCAGCGCAAGCTGAAGGCCGGCGGCAAGTTCAAGCTGACCGTGAGAGTCAGCAACTTCATCACCGCGACCGCTGACGCAAAACGGGTGAAAGTCCGCCTGAAGTCATCCAACCGCAACGTGAAGGTCAAGGGTCAGGTCGTGATCGCGAAGATCCAGCCGGGTCGGATGGCGACGGTGAAAGTTCCGGTCCGGGCCCTCGGCAAGGCCCGCGGCAAGGCGAAGATCACGGTCACCGTGAACGGCATCAAGGCGACCGCCAAGCTCAAGCTGATCCGGAAGAGGTAATCCGCAGACGACCCGCGGCAGAGATGCCGCGGGTCAGTCGTGGGGGTTGGCCATCCGGTGATGGTCGAGCGCCTCGTCGAGAATCGCTTCCTCGACTCCCAGCTCAATTGCGACCTCACGAAGCGACCGGCCTGATCCCGCCGCTTCCTTGACGATCTCGCTGGCCCGGTCGTAGCCGATGTAGGGGTTCAGCGCAGTCGCCGTGGCGAGGGTGGCCTCGGCATGCTCCTCGTTTCGGGCCAGGTCAGCTTCGATACCGGCGACACATTTCTGGTCCAGCAGGCGGGATGCGCTGGCGAGAATCCGGATCGATCCGAGCAGGTTCCTGGCGATCAGCGGCACCCTCACATTCAGTTCGAACTGCCCCTGGGAACCGGCCATGGTGATCGCCATATCGTTGCCAACCACCTGGCCGGCCACCTGAATCACGACTTCGGGAATCACGGGATTGACCTTCCCCGGCATGATCGAGGAACCCTTCTGGAGTTCCGGCAGGCGAATTTCGGCCAGACCGGCCCGGGGGCCGGCTCCCATCAGCGCGAGATCGTTGGCGATCTTGTTGAGTGAAACCGCGTAGACCTTCAGGGCGCCGGAGAGCTCGACCAATGCGTCCCGATTCGCCTGGGCCTCGAAGCGGTCATGGGGCGGGGAGATTGCGAGTCCGCTGGTTGCGGCCAGCCGGCCCCGGACCAGGGCTGCGAACTCGGGATGGGTGTTGAGCCCGGTGCCGGTGGCCGTACCTCCGAGCGGAATCTGACCGACCCGTCCGAGAGTCCCTTCAACGCGGTCGATACCGTGACGGACCTGGGATGCGTAGCCGCCGAATTCCTGGCCGAGCGTGACCGGCACCGCATCCATGAGGTGGGTCCGGCCGGCCTTCACGACTCCACTGAACTCCGCTGCTTTCGCCTCAAGCGCGACGGCCAACCCTTCCATGGCTGGCAACAGGTCATGGGTGACCTGATCGAGCGCGGCCAGATGAACCGCGGAGGGGAACACGTCATTGGAGGACTGGCCCATGTTGACGTGATCGTTCGGGTGGATGTCCTCCCCGGCCAGGGAGGCGATCACTTCGTTCGCGTTCATGTTCGAGGAGGTGCCCGAGCCGGTCTGGAAAATGTCGATCGGGAACTGGTCATCATGGCGGCCGGTCGCTACCTCTGCTCGGCGTTGGCCCGGGCGGCATTCGCCTTGATCAGGCCCAGCCACTTGACCAGTGCCGGCGGGATCGTCTCGCCGGAAACCGGGAAGTTTTCTATTGCCTTGGTGGTTTCTCCACCCCAGAGTTGCTCACTCACTTCGGGCCTTTCTCAGGTTCTGGTCACGCCGATGGTGCTGCTCGCAACCAGATCCCGCGGGGTTGTTCCCGGGGCCTGATCGCAATGACAGTCTTTCAGGAAGAGTGGAGTCAGCCCGATTCCAGGCCGGCCTTGTGGCCTTCCCGGTAGGCGGCCTGAAGCGCCGGACCTGCCTCGTCGAGGCCGTTGGTGGCCGCTGCTTTCACCCGCTCGACCAGAGTCGCGTGGATACCGCCGCTCCCACGGGCCGCCTTCTCCAGCGCACCGACCAGGTATCCCGCTTCGAGCGCCGCCTGGCCGCCGACCGAAGCTTCCCCCTTGACTCCGCCCGCGGAGGCGCGGGCGAGAATGCTCGCCACCTCCACCACGGTGTGGCCGACCTCCTGCTGCTGGGCGGCCGACTGGTTCTCGGGCAGACAGTCGCTGATCGGTGTCACCTTCTCGAGTGCGACCTGATCCGGTGCGGAAGCCAGGGCCGTCAACCAGACCGTCGGTGCCGTCAGGCAGGAGGGCGGGGTGGGAACCGCGACTTTGTCCCCGCAGCCGAAGAAAGGCACGGCAAGAACGGGCAGGATCAGGGCTGTGGCCAGAGTTTTCCTCACGACCCAATCCTGACAGGCCGGGCAATCCCGTACCCGCCAGTTCACCTATAGGCTGCGGCCATGCCTACCGTTCGCGAAGTCACCTTCGATCTGTTCCGCAAGCTGGGGATGACCACGATCTTCGGTAATCCGGGATCAACCGAGCTGCCGATGCTGGCCGACTATCCGGATGACTTCAAGTACGTGCTCGGGCTGCAGGAAGCCGCCGTGGTCGGAATGGCCGACGGCCATGCCCAGGTCACGGGCAAGCCAACCCTTGTGAACCTCCACACTGCCCCCGGGCTCGGCAATGCCGTCGGGGCGATTTTCAACGCACAGGCGAACCACTCGCCGGTCGTGGTCACGGTCGGCCAGCAGGTGCGGGCCCAGATGACCATGCAGGCGAACCTCACCAACCGCGATGCGATCCGGGTGCCCGACCCCTATGTCAAGTATTCGTACGAGCCGGCCCGGGCCGAGGATGTGCCGCTGGCTCTCGCCCATGCGGTCCATATCGCGACCCTGCCTCCGGCGGGCCCGGTGATGGTGTCGATCCCGATGGATGACTGGGATGTGGAGATGGACGCAGGCGAAGCGGCCCGGATCATCGAGCGGGCTGTGGTCGGCCGTGCCGCGCCCGACCCGACCGCGATCGAAAGTCTCGCCAGTCGGCTGGCGGCGGCATCCAACCCGGTGCTGGTCGCCGGGCCGGGGGTCGACGCGGCCGGGGCCTGGGATGAAGCGGTCGCCCTGGCCGAGAGCCAGCACTTGCCGGTCTGGGCCACACCCGCCCCGGGCGGCGGGCGAATCGGCTTCCCCGAAAGCCACCCGCATTGGCGGGGAGTCCTGCCACCGGCGATTCAGCCGGTCGGCGAAACCCTCAAGGACCACGACCTGGTCCTGGTGGCCGGATCCTCGGTCTTCCCCTACTACCCGTACCTGCCGGGACCGCTGCTGGGAGAAGACACCTCGCTGGTCCAGATCACCTCCGACCCGGACGAAGCGGCCCGCGCCCCGATGGGAGAGGCGATCGTCGCCGACGTGAAGCTCGCCCTCGCGGCCCTGAACGACCATCTGGAAGAGACCGGACGCCCCGCCGTCGAGCCTTGGCCCGGACCGGTCAGGCTGGAAGAGACCGACCCGCTGAACCCTTCGGTCGTGATGAACACACTCGGGCAGGTGATGCCGGAAGACACGATCATCGTGCTCGAAGCCCCGACCAGCACCATGGCCCTCCGCAACCAGTTGCGGATCTCGAAGCCGAACAGCTATTTCTTTGGCGCGGGCGGCGGACTCGGCTTCGGTCTTTCGGCTGCGGTCGGTATCCAATACGCCGAAAAGCGGCCGGTGGTCTGTGTACTCGGCGAAGGTTCGGTCCAGTATGCGGTTACCGCTTTCTGGACCGCGGCGGCCTACGGGATTCCGGTGACCTTCCTGGTACTCCGCAACGAGGAGTACGGGATCCTCAAGTGGTTTGCCGAGGTAGAACAGGTCACAGGGGCCCCGGGACTTGACCTGCCCGCCCTGGAGACCGCGGCAATCGCGTCCGGGTACGGGATCGAAAGCACCAGCGCCAGCTCCGCAACCGAGGTGGAGAAGGCGCTGAAGGAAGCAATTGCCGACCCGAAGCCACGCCTGGTCGAAGTTCCCGTACAGCCGGGAATGGCCCTGTTCTAGAAACCGCCAGCCGAGGAGACCCGGATGCCACTGCTCGAACCGGATGTTCTGAAGATCGCCCCGGAAGCGGGTGAACCGGCCCCGGACCGCGCGCCCGACTGGGTCGCTGGCGGCACCCCGGAACCGCTGCGTTCCCGGCTGACCGGGCTGCTCGGGGAGGAGAAAGTTCTCGTTCGGGCAACCGACCTGATCCGCTACGCCTCCGATGCGAGTCCGTACCGGATGCTGCCAAAGGTAGTGGTGATGGCCCACGACGCAGCCGACGTCGCGAAAACCTTGAAGTTCGGCCGCGACGAGGGGATCCCGGTCTGCTTCCGTTCCGGTGGTACCAGCCTGAACGGCCAGAGCCAGACCGAGGGGATCCTGGTTGATGTGCGCCGGCATTTCACCGGGGTCGAGGTAATCGATGGCGGCCGGAAAGCCCGGGTCGGCCCCGGCACCGTGCTCGGCCAGGCGAACAAGGTGCTGGCCCCCTACGGCCGAAAACTCGGGCCGGACCCCGCCTCGACCGATATCGCCACGATCGGGGGTGTGGTTGCCAACAACTCCGGCGGCATGCGCTGCGGGGTCACCCACGATTCATATTCGACGGTCACCGGCATGACCTTCGTGCTGCCGTCGGGAACGCTGATCGATACCGAGAAGGACGGGGCCGAACAGGAATTCGCTGCCCGGGAACCGGAACTGGCCGCCGGGCTGATGAAGGTCCGTGAAGAGATCCTTGCCGACCAGGAACTGGCCGACCGGATCCGCCACAAGTTCGAGATCAAGAACACCACCGGCTACCGGCTCTGTGCCTTTCTCGACGGTGAAACACCGCTCGGGATATTCCGTCGCCTTCTGGTCGGATCAGAAGGGACCCTGGCTTTCATCGCCAGCGTCACCTTCGAAACGGTTGAGCTTCCGATTCTAACCACCACGGCCTGGCTTCACTTCCCGGACATCCAGACGGCGGTCGACCCGGTGCCGGAACTTGTCGCAGCCGGCGCGACCGCGGTTGAACTGATGGTGGCCCCGGCCCTGATCACCGCCGGCTGGAGCATGCCGGGCGCACCCGAATATTTCCGGGACATTGACCCGGAATCGGCCGCGCTGCTGGTCGAGTTCGGCGGCCCCGACACGGCCAGCCTCGACCGGCAGGAATCCGAAGCCCTGGCGATCGTCGGCGAGGACAAGCTGATCCTGCCGGCCGAGTTCGGCCGGGACGAAGAGACGATCGAGCTCAACTGGAAAGTCAGAGAGGGTCTGCACGGGCTGATCGGGAAAATGCGCCTGCCGGGAACCGCGCTGATCATCGAGGATGTCTGTGTACCACCGGCCCGGATCGCCGAGGCGGCGGTGGAGCTTCGTGAACTGCTGGCCGAACACGGCTTCCTGGCCGGGGTTGCCGGACACGCTTCGGCCGGGAACCTCCACTTCATGCTCACCCCGGACTTCTCCAAGCCCGAGGACACCGGGCGTTACGAGACTTTCATGAACGCCCTGGTCGAGATGATCTGCGAGAAGTACGACGGGTCGCTGAAAGCCGAACATGGAACCGGAATCAACATGGCTCCCTATGTGGTGAAGGAATGGGGCGAAACCGCGGTCGAGCTGATGTGGAGGCTCAAGGAGCTGGCCGACCCGGATGGCAACCTGAACCCGGGATCGATCCTGACCCGGGACAGCCAGGCCCACCTGCGGAACCTGAAGACGACCCCGATGATCGAGGAGGTCGCCAACGCCTGCGTCGAATGCGGCTTTTGCGAGCCGGTCTGCCCGAGCCGCCATCTCACCACCACCCCGCGGCAGCGGATCGTCCTGCGCCGCGAGATGGTCCGGCAGGGTGAGGACACCCCGGTACGCCGGGCCCTGCTGCGGGAGTTCGAATACGACGGGCTCCAGACCTGCGCGATCGACGGCTCCTGCCTGCTGGTCTGCCCGGTCGGAATCGACACCGGCAAACTGATCAAGGATTTCCGTTCCGAACAGCACAGTCCGGCCGCCGAACGGATGGCCCTGCGGGTCGCGCGCCGCTGGGACCGGGTCGAAAAACTGGGCCGCAGCGGCCTCAGAGCCGGCGAGGCGATCGCGACGGTCGCCACCGACGGCGCCATGCGCGGCCTGACCCGCGCTGCCCGCAAGGCGATCAGCGCCGACCTGGTCCCGGAATGGGGTGAGGACATGCCCCCGGCCGCGTCGCCGAAGCTGCCGTCCACCAGCTCGCATGGGGCCGCGGCCGTCTACATGCCGTCCTGCATCAACCGCATGTTCGGACGCTCCAAGGGCGACCCCGGGCCAAGCCTGCCGGAGGTCATGGTGAAGGTTTCCGCCCGGGCCGGCAAGCCGGTCTGGATACCCCCGGATATAGCCGGCACCTGTTGCTCGGTGCCCTGGAGCTCCAAGGGTTACCGCGACGCCCATGCCTTCAAGGCCAACCAGACGATCGAGCGAATCTGGCGCTGGACCGGCGGCGGCACCCTGCCGCTGGTGATTGACGCTTCCTCCTGCGCCCACGGAATGGTTGACTTCGGCGAGGGGGTGCTGAGTGAAGACAACGCCGCCCGCCACGCCGAGCTGACGATTCTCGATTCGGTGCAATGGGCGGAGGATTATCTGCTTGACGGCCTGGAGGTCACCCGCAAGGCGGGGTCGGTCACGGTTCACCCGACCTGTTCGGTCCGGCATCTCGGGCTGGAAAGGTCTTTGACCCGGATCGCGACTGCCCTGGCCGAAGAGGTTGTGGTTCCGAACAATGCCACCTGCTGCGGCTTTGCCGGAGACCGCGGGATGCTCCATCCGGAACTGACCGCAAGCGCCACCGCCGAGGAAGGCGACGAGGTGAGAACCAGGCGGACCGACCGTTACATCTCCTCCAACCGCACCTGCGAGGTCGGCCTCGAGCGAGCCACCGGCGAGCCCTACGGCTCGTTCATCTACCTCCTCGAAGAAGCCACCCGACCCTGACCGGGAATTCCTCCCCGGCAGACCGTTCAGCCGGGAGACAGGTGAGAGGTCGTGACGCATCGCTGACCAGATTGGTCACCAATGCGTCACGAGGTCCCGGCTGGGACACAGTTTCGCCACACGATCGGCGAATCGGAGCCTAGAATCGGTGTTGATGAGTCAGATGAACGCTCGAACCCTGATCGCCGCCATAGCCGCCCTGCTCACCCTCGCGCTGCCGGTCACCGCCAGCGCCGCACCGAACCGGCCGGCCACGCCACCGCCGACCGATTTCTGGCAGGACCGCGGTTTCATGCTCTTCGCCCATCAGGGCGGCGAACGCGAAAACCCGGGCAACACCCTGTTCGCCTACAAGAAAGCGGTGCGCGAGGACGGGGCCGATGTGATTGACCTGGATGTCACCCTGACCAGCGACAACATTCTTGTCGCCACCCATGACGACCAGCCCTGCCACACCTCAAACGCCCCCTGCGGTGACCCATACAAGTTCCGGAACCAGACCCTGGAACAGTTGAGACAGTACGACTTCGCTTACTGGTTCACCCCGGGCGACGGCACCTACTACGACCACAGTGACCCGAACCGGCCGCATCCCTACCGCGGGATCGCCACCGGTGACGTTTCTCCCCCGGCCGGATACAAAGCGGCCGATTTCCGTATCGCCACCTTCGATGAGGTATTGGATGCTTTTCCCATGACCCCGGTCAATGTCGAGCTGAAGCCCTACACCGACCCGGCCGCGACCGCAGCCGCAGCCGCCGCGGTGCTGGCCGAACATCCGGGCCGCGAGGATGATGTGATCGTCAATTCGTTCAGCCAGTCGATGCTGGAGGCGTTCCACGCCGCGGCACCGGACCACCTGGCGATGGGCGGCAGCCTCGAGGGGACCCTTTCGTATGTCCAGGGCAATGCGATCACCCCGACCCCGGTGGCGATCGAGCCGCCCGATCGCTACAACCTCGGCGGAACGCTGGTGGACACCCTGCCGCTGCTTCGACCCCACTTCGAGTACGACGGGTTCATCTCCGTCGTCTGGCCGTCGGACCTCGATCCGGATCAGGAGACCGATGCCTGGTACGGGAAGCTGATCGACCAGGGTGCCGACGCAATCAACACGATGTATCCGGGTCGCCTCCACCAGTTCCTTTGCGCCTCGGGAATCCGCCGGCCCGACGGTCGCCAGCGCTGTGGCCGCCAGCCCGCCGACCGGATCCCCTGTCCGGAGCGGGCGAGTGCGGACCAGCCCACCTGCCGGCCGCTTCCCTTCGCCCAGTTGCGACTGGCGGCGGTCCGTCTACGCTCCGGCAAACGCCAGCAAGCCGGGACGAAAGCCCGGATCGAGGTCGTGATCCGCAACAGCGGCAACATCGCCCTGACCGGCACCCGGATTTGCCTCACCGTGCCCGGCGGACGGCGCGGAACCGTGAACCTGCCCGCCTGCCGCAGGCCGGGCGAGGTCGGGGCCGGCACGGGCCGCAAGATCACCCTGAAAGCGGGGAGCAGCCGCAGGGCAAAGGGCCGGGTCAGGTTTACTGTCCGGGCGACCAGCAGGAACGGTGGTGCCGCCACCGGCTCGGTTGCGACGGTCTTCTGGCGTCCCCTTCCCTAGGCCACGGGTTGCCGGCCCGGTGCGAAACCGGGCCGACTACCTGATGAACGGAATCTGCAGGTCCTGACGCCGGGTCCGTGAGCGTTCAGCGGACGCGTTGGCGCGCCTCGGCCTCGGGGATGATCTGGGCGATCGCCTGATCCTCATCGACCCGCTTGTCAAATGCCGGACCGAGCAGGCCCCGACCGTAGAACATCGCCTTCCATTCAGCCGGTGCGATCGCCCTTGGTCGCCGCTTCTCGATCGCGGCGATCACGGCCCTGGCCGCCTTCGAGGTCGGCACCTTGCGAGTCATCCAGCCCGGTGTCACATCCTCCCGCATGCGCTTCACCAGGGGATCCTCGAAGGCACCGGTGACGAGATCGGTGTCGATCCAGCCGAAGTAAGCGACGGTTGCACTTGCCCCGACCGCGGTGAGCTCGGCGCGGAGCCCCCGGCCGAGCGCCTCAACCCCGGCCTTGGCGGTGGAGTAGGCCGAATTCATCAGCCCGTTCATGAAGGCATAGGAAGAAGAGACCAGCACGAACTGGCCGCCGTTTCCAACCACGTCTTCGAGCCCGGCCTGAACAGTCCGCCAGACCCCGAACAGATCGACCTCGTAGATCCGCCGCCACTCCTCGCTGCCCTGCGTGCGGATCGGCCCGACTTGTGACGGACCGATGCCGGCGTTGGCGACAACTACGTCGATCCGGCCGAACCGCTCCCGGGTCGCAGCGAAGGCAGCTTCCAGGTTCTCAGTGCTGGTGACATCGGCACCCAGGCCGATCGCCCGGGGACCAATCCTTTGCGCCGAGGTCTGGGCCTCACCGGCATCAAGATCGAGCAGGGCCACCGAAGCACCGCGGCCATGGGCCTGGCGGGCGATCTCGAATCCGATTCCCTTCGCTCCACCGGTAACCAGGACCGTCTTGCCGGCCAGGTGGTAGGGCATCCCGGAACGAACCGGCGGGAAGAGCGGGGCGGCCGAATCACCGATGTCGCGGCGCTCGAACTCACGGATGTAGTCGCCGACCTTCGGGTTGCGTTCGAGCTGACGATCGTTCAGCGGCCCGACCTGGCCGCGCAGGTAAAACGGCGGACGCCAGGCGGCCGGTTCGATAATCCGCGGCTCACGCCGGCCGATCCCGTTGATCAGCGCTTCCGCGACCTGTTTGACCGGCATCGGCCTGGTGAGGAAGGAGGGGGCGATCTCCTCACGGAACGCGTCGGCCAGCTCATTGTCGAAGACCTGGCCGATCAGTTCCGTCTCCACGTAGCCGAAGTAGGCAACGCCGGCGCTGGCTCCATGGGGTTCCAGCTCCGTCCGAAGGGCCCGGCCGAGCGATTCAACCCCCGCCTTGGACACGGCATAGGAGGTGTTGACTACCCCGTTCACGTGAGCGTAGACAGAGGCGATCAGGACCATGTGGCCACGGTTCGCGATCACCTGCTCAACCGCCGCGCGGGCCGTGTTGTAAACCCCCACCACGTTCACCTCAACCACCTTTTCCCAGACCGCCGGGTCGATCGCCCGCGCGGTGGTCTTCGGCGGCGTGATTCCGGCGCTGGCGATCACCACGTCAACCCGTCCGAGTCTTTCCACCGTCCGGGCAACCGCGTCCTGCATCTGGCCGAGGTCGGTGACATCGGCCGCGACACCGATCGAATCTCCGCCCAGCGCAGCCGCTGAGTCCTCAACCGTTTCCGGCTCGAGATCAATCAGGGCGACCGATGCACCCCGCTCCCGGGCCAGGCGGGCTGTCTCGAACCCGATCCCCCTCGCCCCTCCGGTGATCAGTACGACTTTCCCTCTGAGCCCCGTCTGGTCCATGGTCGTAGCCTAGAACTTCAAGGACCAGCACCCGGTTGGCGTTGATCAGAAGCCGGACCGAATCAACGGAGCACCCGGTCCCATGACGCGATAATGCCCCACCGAAGAAGCACAAGATAGGCTTGCCCGGGTCCGGCCTGACTTCAGGCCTCTCGTTCACAACACGACCAGGGAGCACAGTTGAAGAGTCCCGCCGGACAAACCGGAACTTCAATCCGACCTGAAGAGCTTTCGACGTTGAGTGGCGGCGAAATTAGCCGCAAGGCCCTCAAGCTGGCGATCCCGGTGATCCTGATCGCGGCGCTCTGGATTGGCGTCGTGCCCTTCCTCAACCACGTACTGAAATACGACGATCCGATCAAGCCCGGCGACAGGCTGCTGCTGGCTCCCGGCATAACTTTCACACCGGCTGTCGGGTGGAATCTGGAAGCGGGCCTGCGGACCAGCGACAGAACGCGAACCCATGCCCCGGGCGCCCCGGTAACCCTGGTCGAGGGAGCGATCACGATGAATACCCAAGCCCGGCCGTTCAAGGGCACTCCGGCGGAGCTGGCCGACGAAATCGCGAAGACCCCCTTCTCAAGCGACGAGCAAACCCTCCATGCGACCGGGGAATCGTACCCTCTGATGGTCCAGTTGACGGAGCCACCATGGGTTCGCAGGGCCGGCGTGCTTGAGCACTACACGGCGCCTGACAGTGACGGGCTGATCGCGGCTTTCGTCGTTGAAGGGACCGGTGTTTCCCTGCGGGTGGTTGGGCCGTCAAGCCAGATGGGCGACCAGGATGAAGCCATCGGCGAGATGCTGGGTTCCTTCACATTCGACGCTAAGGCAGCCGGGGCCGCACAGGGAGGCAAGTAGTGACTCCCGCCGACAAAGTTGCCGGGGCGGGAACCAGTAGCCCCGACGAAATCGAGCGTCGCCGTCGGGCCCTTGAGCTCTCCGGGTGGGGACTGCCGTTCAGGTTCCTGCAGCCACGCAACCCCTGCTTCTGGATCTTTGTGGCCCTGGTCGCCTGGGGCGCCTTTCAGATGTGGAAGCAGCTCTCCCAAGTCAATCTCGAGTTCACGACCCAGCTCAGCTCGGTTGTTCTGCTGGGCCTATACGGTCTTATTCTCGGACTGATCTTCCTCAAGGTCGACCGCTACGGAGGCCAGCCCGGCAGGCTCCTGACCGCGGCGCTGCTGTGGGGCGGGGTGGCGGCTGTGTTTGGCATGGCAATCCCCGCCAACGATGCCCTCTCGGAGATCTACGGGAAAGTGTTCGGCCAGGCTTTCGTGATCGACTGGTGGGCGGCCTTCAGCGCCCCGATCGTCGAGGAGACGTCGAAGGCAGCCGGGTTCCTGTTGCTGCTCGGCCTGGCCCCAGGCCGGATCCGCAGTGTCTGGGATGCCCTGCTGGTCGGAGCATTTCTTGGCCTTGGCTTCGAAATTCTCGAAGATCTGATTTACACCTTCAACGCCGCCGCCGGATCCTCCGGTGCCGACCAGGTCCAGGCGGCTCTCCAGATGTTCTTCGTCCGCAGTGGAACCGGCTTCTTTTCGCATGCCATCTACACGGCACTCTTTTGTTCCGGCCTCATCTACCTGATCGGCACACCGGCCCTGCCACGAAGCACGGGCCGTGGCATCCTGCTGATGGTTGCCGCGGTGATCTCACATGGAGTCTGGGACGGAGCTGGCGCGATCGCCAATGGGGGTGGCGCCGCGATCCTGGTCTCTGCCGGCATTGTCGTCGTGATGGCTCTCGTCTTCACCTATGTCTACCGTCTCGGGGCGCCCCGGGAGCGCGAATGGATGCGCGACATCCTCAGACCCGAAGAGACCGGGGGCGCGATATCCGGGGAGGAACTGGATGCCGCTGCAGGCACCTGGAGGCAAAGCCGGTCCTTTGTTCGGACACCCGGCGGCAACCGACGGTTTCGGGGCAGGAAAAGGCGAAGACAGGCTGTCAAGGCCAGCCGCCACCTGGCCCGGGAACTGGGGGCATCCGGAGGTGTCGATTCACCGGGTGTCGACAAGGTTCGCACGAAGATCGCCCTGCTGCGCACCATCTGAATCCGCGGTCACGGCACTCGCCGCCCGTTCATCCTGCGGTGCCGATGGCACCTCGCGACGAACGCCTCACGGGTGCTCCATTCCTGTTGTAACGGCCAGTTCATAAACTCCCCTGCCCATGTCGTCTTTTCGCCCGGTTGACCCGAAACAGTCCTTCCCCGCAATGGAGGAGAGGATCAACGCCGGCTGGAAGCAGGACCGGGTCTTCGAGCGGCAGCTTCAGCAGCGCGAGGACGCCGAGGTCTGGTCCTTCTACGAGGGGCCACCCACAGCCAACGGCCGGCCAGGCTCCCACCATGTCCTCAGCCGGGTCTTCAAGGACATCTACCCGCGCTACCGGGCGATGCGCGGTTATCGCGTGCCGCGCAAGGCAGGCTGGGACTGTCACGGGTTGCCGGTCGAGCTCGAGGTAGAAAAGCAGCTCGGGATCTCCTCCAAGCGGGAGATCGAGGAATTCGGGATCGAGGAGTTCAACCGCCTCTGCCGCGAATCGGTCTTCACCTACGTAGAGGAGTGGAACCGGCTGACCGACCGGATCGGCTTCTGGATCGACCTCGAGAACCCTTACGTGACCATGGACAACGACTACATCGAGTCGGTCTGGTGGTCGCTCCGGGAGCTTTTCGATTCCGGCCGGCTTTACGAGGGCCACCGGGTCTCGCCCTACTGCCCCCGCTGCGGCACAGCCCTCTCATCCCACGAGGTTGCCCAGGGTTACAAGGATGTGACAGACCCGTCGGTCTTCGTTCGCTTCCCGCTCAAAGGCAGGGATGCTTCGCTTCTGATCTGGACCACCACCCCCTGGACCCTGCCCGGCAACTACGCGGTGGCCGTCGCCCCGGAGGTCACCTATGCGGAGGTCGAAGTCGAGGGCGAAACCCTGATCCTCGCCGCAGGGCTGGTCGAAAAGGTCCTGGGTGAAGGGATCACTCCCGAAAGGACCTTCAAAGGCAGCGACCTGCTGGGCGACAGCTACGAGGCACCTTTCCCCGGCATGGCCGGGGACTCCGGGCACTTCGTAGTGATCAGCGGCGATTTCGTGACCACCGACGACGGAACGGGCCTGGTTCATATCGCGCCGGCCTTCGGCGAGGACGACTACCGCGCGGCAATCGCAAACGGCCTCTATGACCCATCGAGCCGGGGGGCCGAAGGAACGCTCTTCAATCCGGTCGGATTGGACGGACGGTTCGACGAGCGGGTCACCGGTTTCGCCGGCGACTTCGTCAAGGACCCGGAGGTCACCGACCGGTTGATCGGGCACCTGCGGGACAACAACCGGCTCTTCCGGGCCAGCGACTACGAACACTCCTACCCGCATTGCTGGCGCTGCGGTACGCCGCTGCTCTATTACGCCAAGGCCAGCTGGTACATCAAGACCTCCGAGGCCAGGGACGCGATGCTGTCTGGTAACGAGCAGATCGGCTGGCATCCGGAGCACATCAAGGACGGCCGTTTCGGCAAATGGCTTGAGAACAATGTCGACTGGGCCCTTTCCCGCGACCGCTACTGGGGCACCCCCCTGCCGATCTGGGAATGCTCGGAGCCCGATTGCGGTGAAGCTTTTTGCGCCGGCTCGGTGGCCGAACTGGAAGGAAAAGCCGGCGGGCCACTGCCAGACGACCTTCACCGTCCTTACATCGACGAAGTGAGCTGGGCCTGCGACTGCGGCCAGGGCGAGATGAAACGGGTGGTCAGCGTGATCGACACCTGGTACGACTCGGGCGCGATGCCCTTTGCCCAGTTCCACTATCCCTTCGAGGGCAAGGAAGACTTCGAGCAAAGGTTCCCGGCCGACTTCATCTGCGAGGCGATCGACCAGACCCGCGGCTGGTTTTACACGCTGCTGGCCGAATCAACCCTGCTTTTCGATGAACCGAGCTACCGGAACTGTGTTTGCCTGGGGCTGATCCTCGACGGCGAGGGACAGAAGATGTCGAAGTCGAAGGGCAACGTCGTGGCACCCTGGGATGTGATCGACCAGTTTGGCGCCGATGCCTTCCGCTGGTACCTGTTCACGGCGCAACAGCCCTGGGCCGGCTATCGCTTCTCGATGGAGGCGATTTCCGAGGCGCTTCGCTCTTTTCTGCTCACGCTCTGGAATACCTATTCGTTCTGGGTGCTGTACGCGAACGCGGAGGGGATTGACGCTTCCCCGAGCCCGGGACCGGCCGCCGATCCGACCGATCTTGACCGCTGGGCAGTGTCGCGCCTTCAGGCTACCGTCGCCGAAGTCACCGAGAAGATGGATTCTTTTGACTGCACCGCGGCCGGGCGGGCGATTGCCGCCTATGTGGAGGAACTCTCCAACTGGTATGTGCGGCTTTCGCGGCGTCGATTCTGGGAGGGTGACCCGGCCGCTTTCGCAACCCTGCGCCATTGCCTGGTCGAGATCGCGGCCCTGCTTGCCCCCTTTACTCCTTTCATCGCGGAGGAGATCCACCAGAACCTCACCGGCGGCTCGGAGGGCGAGTTCGGTCCGATGCCGGATTCGGTCCACCTGCGCGATTTCCCGGCCGTTTCCGCCGGCCTCCGCGACGAGCAGCTTGAGGCCGCCATGGCCGCGACCCGCCAGACGGTCGAACTCGGCCGTGCCTCGCGGGCCCAGGCGAAAGCGAAGGTGCGCCAGCCGCTGGCCCGGGCGGTGATCGTCGCCACCGACGTCGAGCGGGAAGCGATCTCCTCCCAGTCGGAGCTGATCAAGTCCGAGCTGAACGTGAAAGAGCTCGAATTCGTGACCGACCAGTCGGACCTGGTCAGCTACCTGGTCAAACCGAACTTCCGCACCCTCGGTCCGCGATTTGGCAAGTCCATGCCCCAGGTTTCGGCTGCTATCGCGGGCCTCGACCCGGCTCATGTCGCCGAAACGGTTGAAGCCGGCGGCGAGATTGGTATTTCGATCGA
>JBGAOF010000099.1:0-7625 GCA_044221915.1 Solirubrobacterales bacterium | reverse complement strand
GCCTGGTCGCCGACGGCCAGGCGACCAGGGGCGTGATCGTCTGTGGCTCCGGGGTCGGCGTTTCGATCGTCGCCAACAAGATCGACGGGATCCGGGCGGTGAACGCCCACGATCCGGCCGAAGCCGAACTGAGCCGCCGCCACAACGATGCGAACGTGGTGACCCTCTCCGGCGCGCGGCTGGATCCCGATGATGCCGCTCCCATCGTCGAGGCCTTTCTTTCCACCGGGTTCGATGGTGGCCGCCACGCCCGCCGGGTCGGGGAAATCGCCGAGGTCGAGCGGGGCGACATCCCGGGCTGACCGGTTGCCCGAAGGCGGCCGAACCCCCGGGCCGACCGGTTGCCCGAAGGCGGCCGAACCGACCTGGGCCGGCTGGTAGCAGGAAAAACACGGAAATCGGGGCCAGCGGGCCGGCGACCGGTGGCGGGTCAATGCCGACTGCGTTGCTACGCTCGTCTTTCCCCGTCAAGAAAGGTTTCCCGCAAAGATGAGCATCGTTTCCGAAGAGCTTCTAGAGGCTGGCCTCAGTGAGGTGGACCCCGTCGTCGCGGAGGCGGTCGGTGGTGAGCTGAACCGCCAGCGCAACACGCTGGAGATGATTGCCTCGGAGAACTTCGTGCCGCGGGCCGTACTTGAGGCCACCGGTTCGGTGCTGACCAACAAGTACGCCGAGGGCTATCCGGGTCGCCGGTACTACGGTGGCTGCGAGCAGGTTGACATCGTCGAACAGCTCGCCATTGACCGGGCGATGGATCTTTTCGGGGCCGGTCACGCCAACGTTCAGCCGCATTCCGGGGCCCAGGCAAACAACGCCGCCTACATGGCGCTGATCGAGCCTGGCGACACGATCATGGGGCTGGCCCTCGACCATGGCGGGCACCTCAGCCACGGGATGAAGCTGAACGTCTCCGGCAAGCTCTACAACGTCGTCCCCTACCACGTCTCGAGGGAGGACCTGCGCGTTGACATGGAGGAAGTCGCGAGGCTGGCCGAGGAGACAAAGCCGAACCTGATCGTGGCCGGCTGGTCTGCCTACCCTCGGCGGCTTGACTTTGCGGCCTTCCGTGAGATTGCCGATTCCGTGGGGGCGAAGCTCATGGTTGACATGGCCCACTTTGCCGGACTTGTCGCAGCCGGTGAGCATCCCAATCCGGTCCCGCATGCGGATGTGGTCACCACGACCATCCACAAGACTCTTGGTGGCCCGCGCAGCGGCATGATCCTCTGCCGGGAAGAACTGAAGGCCGACGTGAACCGGGCGATCTTCCCCGGCCAGCAGGGCGGCCCGCTAATGCACGTGATCGCGGCCAAGGCGGTGGCTTTGGGTATCGCCTCGACCGACGCCTTCGCCGAAAGGCAGCGCCGAACGGTGGCAAACGCCCAGGCGCTCGCAGCGGGGCTGATCGATGGGGGCATTGATGTGCTCACTGGTGGCACCGACGTCCACCTCGTCCTGGTCGACCTGACTTCAACCGGTCTCGATGGCCAGACCGGCGAGGACCGTCTCGACCAGGTCGGGATAACCGTGAACCGCAATTCGATTCCGTTCGACGAGCGGCCGCCGATGAATCCCTCCGGGCTTCGCATCGGAACGCCGGCCCTTTCGACCCGGGGCTTCACCCCGGAAGACATGAGCGAGATCGCAGCGATCATCAGCACAGCGCTGGGCTCGGACTTCGAGGCGGAGCGTGATGCCCTTGCCGCCCGCAGTCGCGCGCTGATGGACAAGTACCCCCTTTACCCGGGGCTCGGCTGAGCCAGGCCGGTTGCCCGGCGGCCGGATCGCACAATTGGAACCATGAAGGTCTGGTTCGACATGACCGCGGCAGCCCACCCGCTGGTGCTGCGGCCGGTCATCGGGCATTTCCTGGGGAGGGGAGACGAAGTTCTCGTGACCGCCCGGGAGAATGGCGAGACGGTCGGCAACCTGGAACGTCTCGGGATCGACCATCTGGTGGTGGGGGAGCACGGCGGGGCCGGCAAGGCGGGCAAGGCCCGGGCTCTGGCCGGCCGTTCGGCGAGACTTGCCAGGCCGGTCTGGAAGTTCCGGCCGGATCTCGCGGTGGCTCACGGTTCGGTTGATCTGGCCGTGCTTTCGCGGGCCTTCTTCATCCCGTCGGCCCAGATGCAGGACTATGAATTTGCCGGCCTGCAGCGCAAGATTGCCTGGCGGGCGGCCCGGCGGGTGCTGGTTCCCGACTCGATCCCCCTCGACCGCCTGCTGAAGGCCGGGGCCAGGGAAGGGAAGCTGGTCCGGTTTCCCGGATTGAAGGAGGACTATTACCTGGCCGACTTCAAGCCGGACCGTGACGTACCCGGAGCGATGGGAATAGATCCCGACCGGATACTGGTCATCCTCCGGCCGCCGCCGGAAACCGCCGCGTATCACGCCGAAAACCCGCTCTACGAAGAAGTGATCGATCGCCTGGCGCGGGAAGAGAACGTGACCGCCGTGATCATTCCGCGGACCAGGGGGCAGGCGGAAAGGGCCCGGAGCCGAAAGTCTCCGAGCCTGATCGTCCCCGATCGGCCGGTCGACGCCCAGAGCCTGATCGCCTTCGCTGACCTGGTGGTCAGCGCCGGCGGCACCATGAACCGCGAAGCCGTTGCACTCGGCACCCCGGTCTACACGACTTTCGCCGGAAAGATGGGCGGAGTGGATGAGGCCCTGATCAAGGACGGGCGCCTGAAGCTGCTTGAAGATGCCGCCCGGCTCGAACTGGTGAAACGCAGCGAGCCCGCGGGGCCGCGCAATCCTCGTGATCCGGAGTTCCTGGTCCAGGGAATGCTCGCCGCCCTGGCTTAGCCGGGACTGCTCGAAACCTCGCCAGGCCGTCATCGAGAGCTGATTTTTCGGCAAATAGCTCTGAGAAATCCGATCTCGGTGGCCTTCGGGATGTCGTCCGTCGGGCGGGCGTGGCAACCTTCCCTCCATGATCGACGGGATCGATGCCGTCTGGGCCTTCCTGACGGCGGCTCTGGTCACCCTGCTCATGGTGCGGCCGGCCGAGCGGCTCGCAATCCGGGTCGGTGCAATCGACGAACCCGGTCCGCGCAGCCAGCACACAACTCCCACCCCGCGGATGTCGGGGCTTGCGATCCTGGTCGGGATTCAGGTTGCCGGCTGGATCTGGCTGCCGGTTGACACGGAAACCCTGAGCATCCTGCTGGGCGCCGCCGTGGTCGCCTTGATCGGTGCGCTCGATGATCTGTTCGACCTGCCGGCCGGCCTGAAACTGATGGGCCAGCTCGGCGCGGCAACGATACCCGTGGTCGGCGGGGTCTATCCGGCGAACCTGACCGTGCCGTTCCTGGGTGGATTCGAACTCGGCTGGGTCGCCTATCCCCTGACCGTTGTCGGGATCGCCCTGGTCATGAATATCGTCAACCTGATCGATGGCATCGACGGGCTGGCCGCTGGCTTCTGTGCGATCGCCTGCGCGGCAATGGCGATTATCGCCGTCTCGCTGGAGCGCTACGAGGCCGGTGCCCTTGCTGCCTTGACCGCTGGCAGCGCGATCGGCTTCCTCAGGTACGGCTTCCCGCCGGCCTCCAGCTTCATGGGGGACACCGGCTCCAACCTGCTCGGGTACATGATCGCCGTGGCCTCGGTGCAGGGTGCGCTCAAGACCAATGCCGTGATCGCCATGGTCTTTCCGTTGGTGATTCTCGCGGTGCCGCTTTTTGACACCGCCTTTGTGGTCGCAAAACGGATCAAGTACCGGCAGCCGATCTTTCAGGCCGACCGCTGGCACTTCCATCACCGGATGGCCAACATCGGCTTCTCCCAGCGGCGCACACTGGTCTACCTCTACGGCTGGACCCTCGTGCTCGCCCTGCTTGCTCTTGCTCTCCGCTTCGTTCCCTACAGCGACGATCGCGGCAACTTCGACCCGCTCTGGACGGCGATTATCGTTGCCGTTCTGCTGGCTGCCTTCGCGGTGACCGTCTACCTGGCTTTTGTGCTTGAAATCTTCAAGCGGCCACGCTGGCGTGACGAGGACGGCCCGTCCGAAGGGCCCGCGGAAGGGGAGTAGGTGAAGGTCATTCCCGGAGGCCGGGTTTTCGGCTTGGCCAAGCGATTAGTGGCACCTGTCACATTGCCCTGACCGCAGCGCGCCGACCATCCCTTCTGGGATATAGTCGCCGTCCCTTGACGACGTTTGCCGCAAAGACCTCCCTCGAGAGGGATATGGGTAGCCGCAGCCTTACCGCAATTACGAACCTGGACCTTCTGATTCTGGTCCTGACGCTTCCCGTTTTCATCTTTGCCGGCTTCGATCTCGCCGGCTACGCGGTTGCCGCCGCGGTCTGGATTGCCCAGCGCCTCGTTCAGGTCTGGGCCGAACGCGAGGCCAAGGCCAAGCTTGCGTCGGGCGAGCGCACGCGCGCCATGGGGGCAGTTGCTGCCACCTCGCTGGCCCGCCCCTGGCTGATGGCTGCCGTGGTGCTCGTTGCCTGCATCATCGACCGTGAAGCCGGCCTCTATGCGGCGGCCCTGCTGGTCGTCCTTTTCACCGTGAACCTCGCTGCGCGCGGACTCGCTTTCCTGCTCGGCAAGGAAGACCGGCCGGAGGAGCCCGTCCGATGAGCGAAGCCACGCACGAGCAGATGCCCGACACCAGGACCGGTTTCAGCACCAAGGCGAAGGTGTTCTTCGGCATCGCGATCTGGCTGGCCATCGCCATCGCTTTCGGCCTGATCTTCGGTTCCGACGGCAAGAACGAGACATTCAAGCCGCAGAACGAATTCAAACTCGACCCCTGGATCAACATCAAGCTGGCCGGCATCGACCTTTCGATCAACCGTGCCGTGCTCTACCTGTTCCTGGCCAGCATCCTCACGATCACGGTGATGTGCTGGATCGCGAACAAGATGCAGCAGAAGCCGAACCGGATCCAGACCGCGATCGAGGTCGCCTACGACGTCACGAAGAACGACATCACCGGCAACAACATCGATGATGAGCGGCTGGCCAAGCGCTGGTTCCCCTTCCTCGCCGCACTCTTCTTTTTCATTTTCTTCTCGAACATGCTCGGCTACATACCTTTGCCGACCAACACCCACGAGACGATCAACATCCTCGGGGCCGAGATTCCGTCCTTTGCCCTTTATGCGGCGACTGCCAACATCGCGATCCCGATCGTGCTGACACTGATCGTCTGGATCGCCTACCACGTCGAAGGGGTGATTGCCAAGGGTCCGATCAAGTACCTGGCCAGCTGGTTGCCCGCCGGGCTCGAGGACATGAATCCCTTCGGCAAGGCAGCCATTTTCATGATCGAGGTGGTGTCGCACTTTGTCCGACTGATTTCGCTTTCCGTCCGACTTTTTGCCAACGTCCTCGCCGGCCACCTGCTGCTGCTCTTCATGGGCGGTGGCCTGGCAGTCCTGCTCGGTATCGCTGCTCTTGGCGTGCTGACCTACCCGATGGCATTCGCCTTCTACGTGTTTGAGGTTGGCATTGTCGCCACCCTGCAGGCCTTCATCTTTTCCATCCTGACCGCCATCTACATCGGCGGAGCAACCGCCGAAAGCCACTAAAAAGGAGTCCCCGTAATGGATCCCAGTTCCATCGTGCCCCTCGCCGAAGTCACCGGCGATGTCACTGACGCCGGCAAGGCGATCGCGCTCGGCGTCGGTGCCGGTCTCGGTTCGATTGGCGCCGGCATCGGCATCGGCTTCATCTTCGGTAAGGAGATCGAATCGGTCGCCCGTCAGCCCGAACTCGCCTCCGAGCTCCAGTCGATTCGCTGGCTCGGTTTCGCTCTGACCGAGGCCGTCGCCTTCTACACCTTCATCTTCGCGCTGATCGCGTTCTTCCTGTAGGCCGCTGTGGAGCCTGTTCTCTCACATATCCTGACCGCTCTGCCGCTGGCCTCCGCCGCGGCGGGCGAGGAAGAGGGCGGCAGCTTCCTGGTGACACCGGGGCTGGGTCTGATGATCTGGACCCTGGTGCTCTTCGGCTTCACCTTCTGGGTGCTGAAGAAGTTCGCCTTTCCGAAGATCGGTGAAGCTCTCGACAAGCGCGCGGCGACGATCCGCGAAAGCCTTGAGGCCGCCGAGAAGCAGAAGGAAGAGTCGGACAAGCTGCTGGCCGATTACCGCCAGCGGCTGACCGAAGCACGCGAGCAGGCTGACGAGATCGTCAGCAAGGCCCGCAAGGCCGCCGACAACACCAAGGCCGAGGCTTCCGCTGACGGCCAGGCCAAGCGCGAGGAGCTGGTCGAGGCCGCCCGGAAGGACATCGAGGCCGAGAAGTCGCGTGCACTCGACGACATCCGCAAGGAAGTTGCCAACCTGACCATCCTGGCCACCGAACAGGTGACGCGCAAGTCACTCGACGACGCCGCCCACAAGGAGCTGGTCGAGGACGCGCTGCGTGAGGTCGATTTCTCGGCCCTCGCCGGCGAGGACCGGAACAACTGATGGAAGAACTGGCTCGGGTATATGCCGAGTCCCTCTTTGGCGTAGCCAAGGAGAGGGGCACGCTGGACGAGGTGCAGGCGCAGCTTGCGCAGTTCAGCGATGCCCTGGAGGAGAACCGCGAGCTGTCGGTTTTCTTTTTCAGCCCTTCCTTTTCTTCGCAGGAAAAGCTCGACGGACTGAACCGGGCGGTTGAAGGAGTCAACCCCGAGGTTCAGCAGTTCCTCGAACTGCTCGTCGAAAAGCACAGAATGCCGGCGGTCTTTCGTATCCGGCGAAATTTCGACGAACTCTGGAAGAAGGAAAACAACCGGATTGAAGTCACGGTGACCAGCGCGATCGAACTTGATCCCGGGGTCGCCCAGGAAGTGGCCGGCGCGGTCGAAAAGCAGACCGGCAAGCAGGTAGACCTGACCAGCCGCGTCGACGAGAAGATCATCGGCGGGCTCGTACTTCAGGTCGGGAACATGGTTCTCGACAGCAGCATTCGCAACAACTTGGAGAAACTCCGCCAGAGCGTGGCTCAGGCGGGCTAAGGAGGACTCAGACCGAGATGCAGATCAAGCCAGACGAGATTGCCAGCATTCTGCGGCAGCGCATCGAGGGCATTGACCCCGGTAGCGCCGACCTGACCGAGGTCGGCACCGTGCTTTCGGTTGCCGACGGTATCGCCCGTATCCACGGGCTCGACAACTGCATGGCGTTGGAGATGCTCGACCTGCCCCACGGGGTCACCGGGCTCGCCCTCAACCTCGAGGCCGACAATGTCGGCGCCGTGCTCTTCGGCGACTGGGACAAGATCGTCGAGGGTGACACCGTGAAGCGCACGGGCCGCCTGCTCGAGATTCCGGTTGGGGAGAAGTTCCTCGGCCGCATGGTTGACCCGCTCGGCCGTCCGCTCGACGGCAAGGGCGACATCCACACCGACGAAACCCGGCCGGCCGAGTTCAAGGCGCCCGGCGTGGTCGCCCGCCAGCCTGTGCGGGAGCCGCTCCAGACCGGCATCAAGTCGATTGACGGCATGATCCCGATCGGCCGTGGCCAGCGTGAGCTGATCATCGGCGACCGCCAGACCGGCAAGACCTCGGTCACGATCGACTCGATCATCAACAACAAGGATTCGGGCGTTATCTCGGTCTACGTCGCGATCGGCCAGCGGATGTCGACCATCGTCCAGGTCCGCGAGGTCCTCGAGGC
>JBGAOF010000098.1:0-7631 GCA_044221915.1 Solirubrobacterales bacterium | reverse complement strand
CTTTCAAGGATTTCCTTGAGCAGAGTGGTTTCACTTTGGAGGAGGTCCGTGACCGGGTCAGGCTCCAGGTGCTGAGCGGCAAGATCCAGGACAAGATCACCAAGGCGGTGACCGAGGTCCCGGACTCGGACATCGAGAACTTCTACGAGACCTCGAAGGCCAGCTTCACGACGCCCGAAAGCCGGGAAATCGAACTGATCGTCACCGACAGTCAGGCCAGCGCCGACAAGGCCGCGGCCGAACTCGGTGATGATCCCACCGACGAGCAGTTCGCGAAGACCGCCGGGAAGTTCTCCGTCCACGCGAGCAAGACCGAAGGTGGAAAGACAGTCGCCACCGAGGGGGCCTTCCCCGACCCGGCAGGCACGGACATCATGGATGCCGAGACAGGCACCGTTGAAGGCCCGGTCAAGGCCGGCCAGCAGTTCTACATTTTCCGGGTCACCAAGGTCACGCCGGAGGAGACCAAGTCGGTTGACGAGGTACGCGACCAGATCAAGCAGCAGCTGCTGCCCACCCTTCAGCAGAAGGCAATGAGCGATTTCGTCAATGATTACAACTCGAAATGGTCTTCCCGGACATTCTGCAAGTCCGAGTTCACCACCTCGCGCTGTGACAATTTCGAGAGTGATGGTCGTCTCGATTCCGCCGATCCGAAGTGCTACGAAGCCGGTGCCGGCAGCAACCCCGATCTGAGTTGCCCGGCTCCGATTGAACTGCCCAAGCCGATGGCTCCGGGTGGCAACTCGGCACCCGGTGCCCTGCTCGGGCAATCCCAGAACCTGCCTCAGCGGCCGATCATGCCTTCGGACACGAAGGCGGCCAAGCTGGGCGGCGGGGCAGGCGGCGCGGTTGACCTGAGTCAGCTCGGCGCCGCCGCAGGCCAGTAGCGGCAATGGAAGCCGGCGAGATCGCCGGGGCATTTGAGCGGCTCGACCGCGTGGCGCGGGAGCTCCGCGAGAAATGCCCTTGGGATCGCGAGCAGGATGCCCGCTCGATAGTCCCGCACACGGTGGAGGAAGCCTACGAGCTGGCCGAGGCCGCCCGTGAGGGTGACGACGCGGCGATGCGCGATGAACTCGGGGATGTGCTCTTCCAGGTGGTGTTTCTTTCGCTTCTGCTTGAGGAGCGAGGCGAGGGCGACCTGGCCGGGATTGCCACACAACTCACCGACAAGCTGATCCGGCGCCATCCGCATGTCTATCCGCCGGCGGAGCGTGAACTGGCTGAAGGCGAGCGGGACCGGGCCGAGATCGAAACCGCCGACGACGTGCGCCGCCAGTGGGACGAAATCAAGCGGGATGTGGAGGGTCGAAGCTCGGAGAAGGATTGGCGCAAGCCGGGGCTGCCCGCCTTGATCTACGCAAACAAGGTGCAGTGGAAACTGGACCCGGCGAAGCGGCCGGCCAACGCTGGGGCTGCGAATCCCGGGCGGGATGCCGACGAGGTTGAGGTGGGGCGGCTGCTCTGGGAGGCGGTCGCGGAAGCCCGGCGCCGGGGGGTGGATCCGGAACTGGCGTTGAGGGGCGAGGCCGAACGTCACGCGGAGGCTGCCCGAAAGTAGACTGGCAGCCAAATGAGCACCATCACCGACGTCCACGCACGCCAGATCCTCGATTCCCGCGGGAATCCCACCGTCGAAGTCGAGGTAACCGTCGAAAACGGTTTCACCGGCCGGGCAGCGGTCCCTTCCGGGGCCTCGACCGGCGAGTTCGAGGCAGTTGAACTCCGCGATGGCGGAGCGGACTATCTC
This sequence comes from Solirubrobacterales bacterium, assembly GCA_044221915.1. Lineage (GTDB taxonomy): Bacteria > Actinomycetota > Thermoleophilia > Solirubrobacterales > 70-9 > 67-14. The sequence continues at coordinate 5,878 of JBGAOF010000098.1, read as the reverse complement.
GGGAAGGGCGTAAGCCAGGCCGTCGCCAATGTGAACGGTGAGATCCGCAGTGCCCTGATCGGTTTCGACGTTTCCGACCAGGCGGGTCTGGACCAGACGATGATCGAGCTCGACGGGACAGAAAACAAGGGTCGTCTCGGCGCCAACGCGATCCTTGGCGTTTCCCTGGCCGCTGCCCACGCAACCGCGGCGATGGAGAAGCGGCCGCTCTACAGCTACCTGGGCGATCTCTACGGCGATTCCGAGCCCTCGCTCCTGCCCGTACCGATGATGAACGTGCTCAACGGTGGCGCCCATGCCGACAACTCGGTCGATTTCCAGGAGTTCATGGTGATGCCGGCCGGCACCGCGACCTTCTCGGAATGCCTGCGGGTTGGTACCGAGGTCTTCCACGCCCTGAAGAAAATCCTTGCCGGCCATGGCCTGGCCACCGCGGTCGGTGACGAGGGCGGCTTCGCGCCGAACCTGCCGTCAAACGAGGCCGCCCTGGAAATGCTGATCGAGGGTATCGAGGCGGCTGGCTACACGCCCGGGGAAGAGGTCTTTATCGCCCTCGATCCGGCCACCAGCGAGATCTTCTCGAACGGGGTCTATCGCCTTGAGCATGAGGACCGTGACCTCGGCCCGGAGCAGATGGCCGACTACTGGCAGAGTGCGGCGGAACGCTTCCCGATCGTTTCAATCGAGGATGGCATGGACGAGGAGGACTGGGATGGCTGGAAGCTGCTGACGGAGAAACTCGGCTCTTCCGTCCAATTGGTCGGTGATGATCTCTTCGTGACCAATCCGGCCCGGCTCAAGCGAGGGATCGATCTCGGGGTCGGCAATTCGATCCTGGTCAAGGTCAATCAGATCGGCACCCTCACCGAAACCCTGCAGGCGATCCGGATGGCTGCCGACGCCAGTTATTCCGCCGTGATTTCCCACCGGTCGGGTGAAACCGAGGACACCACGATCGCCGATCTGGCTGTCGCAACCGGTGCCGGGCAGATCAAGACCGGGGCTCCGTCCCGTTCGGACCGGGTGGCGAAATACAACCGGCTTCTGCGGATCGAGGAGGAATTGGGCGAATCCGCCCGTTTCGGCGGTATTTCCGTGCTCAAACGGGGCGGTTGAAGGAATTGACCGTCCGGCCGAGAAGGCTCGGACGTGTCAACGCGTGCCCAGACCTACGGCGAAGCCAGGCGCCCGCCACGCCGTCGGCCTGCCCCGAGGCGGGATGCCGGCCGGCCGGGCGCCGGGCGCATTCAATGGGATCGATTCGGCCGGGTCATCCTTGCGGTTGTGATCGTCTTGCTGGTCGCAGCCATGGTCAAACCGATGTGGAACGCGCTGCACAGCTACCGGCTCGCCGGGCAGACCAAGGTACGCCTGCATCAGGCCCAGGCCGAGCATTCGTTGCTGGAACGGCAGGTTCAGCGGGCGCGCAGCGCCGAAACCCTTCAACGGGAAGCGCGGCGGCAGGGTTTGATCCGGCCGGGCGAAGAGGCCTGGGTTGTAAACGGCATCAAGTGATTTCCGGCGCCGGGGGCCGCGGGTGAGCCTCGGCGAATTCGTTTCCGGCCTGATTCTGCTGATCCTGGTCGCGTCTCTCGCTGGTTTCGTTGCCTTTCGGCTGAGGGAACGCCTCCTGCCCGGATTTACCGGAGCTCCCGGCCGCCTGGTTGAAGTGGTGTCGGCGGTCGGCCTGCTGGTTGTCACATCCGAGCTGCTCGGGCTGTTCGGCCTGCTTGCCGCGCCGGCTCTCGTGTTTGCTTTCGTGCTGATGGGGCTGGCCGCCTGGCTTGGCCTTGTGGCCCGGCTGCCCGGCTCGGAGGACCCGGTTCCCCCGTCGCCGGCGATTTCCACGGGCGCGCAGGTCCTGGCGATCGTGGCCGTTTTCGTGGTGTTTGCCCAATGGGGTGCCTTCACCTCCTACAACCTTGACCACGGGATCACCAATTTCGACTCGGTCTGGTACCACATGCCGTTCGCCGCCGAATTTGCGCGGACCGGATCGGTGACTGGCTTCTTTCACACCGAGACGGTTTTCCTCAACTGGTTTTACCCGCAGAACTCGGAGCTGCTCCACGGGGTCGGCATGGTCCTCACGGGCCGGGATTTCGTTTCGATTTTCATCAACCTGGGCTGGCTGGCGGTCGGGTTGCTGGCCGGCTGGTGTGTCGGCCGCCCCTATGGCAGGCCTCACCTGACGACGCTCGGGGTGGCCGTGCTGATGGCCACCCACACGCTGGTTGTGCGGGAGCCCGGGACCGGAAAGAACGACATCATGGCGGCGGCCCTGGTCCTTTCTGCGGTCGCGATCATGCTGAATCGTTCTGCGGCCCGCGAACCCAGGGGGCGGCTGTCTCCGGACTGGGCGCTGGCGGCTGGCGGCCTCGCGATCGGTCTCGCCGCCGGAACAAAGGTGACGGCGCTCGCCCCGGCCCTTCTGGTCAGTGTCGCCGTCATCTTCGCGACTGTCCGCGGAGAGCGGTTGAAGGCCTTGGCGGTCTGGCTGGGTGCCGGGCTGGCCGGGGGTGGCTGGTGGTATCTGCGAAATCTCCTGGCGACCGGCAATCCTTTGCCGCAGCTCACCGCGATCGGGCCGATTGGTCTGCCGGGCCCGGATCGCCTGCAGGTCGGCCGATCCGATTTCACCGTGGCCCACTATCTGGCTGATTCGGCAATCTGGAGGGACTATTTCGTGCCCGGACTTGAGCAGGGCTTCGGCCGGGTCTGGCCGGCTCTCTTCGCTTTGGTCCTGATCGGGCTGGTCCTGGTCATGTTCACCGCGCACGGTCGTCTGACCCGTGCCCACGGGGCGGTGGCCATGCTCGCCATCGTCGCCTATCTGGTGACGCCGCTCGGTGCTGCCGGACCGGAGGGTGATCCTTCCGCTTTCGCGATCAACCTCCGGTTCCTGGTGCCTGCGCTTGGTCTGGCGGTGGTTCTGATTCCCCTTTCCTCCTGGTTTGACCGGGGGTGGCCACGGGTGGCTCTCGGGGTGGTGCTGGCCGGCCTCTTTCTCGGGGTGAGCGCGGTCGATCCGGTCGTCTCCGCTCCGGGCCGTAATTTCGGGGTTCTGCTCGCATTGCTTTTCGTCGCCTTGCCTGCGGGGTGCTGGCTGCTGCGCGAGCGGATCTCCCTGCGCACCGGCTTTCCGCCATTCGCCCTGGGGGTTCTCACCGCCCTTTTTGTGTTCACGGCGCTTGCCTGGCCCCTCCAGAAGTCCTATTTCGAGAACCGCTATCGCGACTTCGAACCCGGTACCGGTCTTACCGCGGCTTACCGCTGGGCGTCGGGCCAGAATGGTTCGAGGATCGCCCTGGCCGGCACCACGGCAGGCTTCAAGCAGTATGGCTTCCGCGGGCCGGATCTCTCGAACGAGGTCGTCTACATCGGCCGCGATGCTCCGAGGGGCGGCTTTGACGCGATCGGCAGTTGCGAGGAGTTCGCCCGGGCTGTGAATGCCGTCGACCCCGAGTTTCTGATCACCGGCCCGTACCTGAACTTCAACGATTACGAACATCCCCTCGACTCACCGGAATCAGCCTGGGCCAAGAACGATCCCGCCCTGAGGGCAATCGTTCCGGCCGGGGGACCGGACGGCTCGGGAAGGGGAGTCACCGTCTGGCGGCTGGTCGGGAGCCTCGACCCGTCCCGGTGTTCGAAGCTCGGTCCGGAAACCGACTACATTCCGGGCCTGCGATGAGCTATTCCCTGGAAAATGCCCTGTTCAACTGGGAGGCCGGGATCGACCGGTTGCGGGAGCTGGAACGTTCGGGGGATCTTCGCGGCGACGAGGTCACCGGGCCGGTGCGTGAGGAGCTGCGACGCCGGCTGGGGATGACCTTCACGGCCCTTGACCTGGCCGCGCTCTACGGCCGGGGCACCGACTGGGCCCTGATGTTGCCGGGCGTCGATCCGGGCCTTTCCGATGTTCAGGAGCTGGTCGATGCGGCGTTCTGGCTGCAGCTCCAGTCTGCCCAGGACTACGCGGGCGGCAAGGTCATCGTCGACCTTGAGTAGCCACCGGCCCCCAGGTCATCGTCCACCACGAGCAGCCCCAGCCCCCAGCCCCGACGTCGACCACGACCAGCCCCCAGCCCCCACCAAGTCACCGAAAGTCGAATTCTCGGCAAATAGGTCTGAAAACTCCACTCTCGGTGAGGGAACCCCCTCCGTGAGGGAACCCTCGGTCTCGGAACCCCCTCGGTCCGAGAACCCCCTCGGTCCCGGAACCCCCCTCGGTCCCGGAACCCCCCTCGGTCCCGGCTTCGGCGTCTCCGGGCTTCGGCGTCTCCGAGTGGCGGCGTCTCTAGACGTCGGCGTCCGGCTCGGGCTCACCGGCCCGGCGGATGACGATCTGATCGGCTTCGACGGTGACGGTCACGTCACGCTTGCCGGCCCAGTTTTCGGTGTAGACCTGAATATCCTGGATGGAGGGATCGAGCCAGAGGCCGTAGCCTTCCTCGCCGTGGTCGAAGGTGCCTTCGAGGCGGTTGTTCTGCCCGCGCCCGCGCCGTCCGCGGCGTCCGCGGCGCCGTCTCCGGGGCCTGCCTTCGGCCTCCGAACCGTCAGTTTCGTCGTCGTCGCGGTCTTCCTCGCCACCGCGGTCTTCCTCGTCGTCTTCTCCGCGACCGGCTTCCCGGTCGGCGGCGGCCGCTGCTTCCTCCTCGGCCCTGACCCTTGCCTCCTCGGCTTCGGCCTCGGCTCGAGCGGCTTCCTCTGCGGCGGCTGCCGCCTCGATCTCGGCTTCGATTTCGTCGCGGAGATCGACCTCTGCCGCGGCATCGTTGTCGTCGCTCGGAGCAAGATCATGCTGGCGGCGGAACTCGCGGAGTTTTGGCGATCCAGGCATCCGTGCGTCCTTGCTGGACCCAGGCCCGGATCTGGTTGAGTTGGGGGCGAAGTGATCGACGGGGCATACAATTGCCGAGTTTATCTTCCCCGCGCGGGAAGGCGCTCTGCGGGGTTCGGGATGGCCGGTTTGCTTTCCGCCCGAGCAGATACCTATTATTAGGTATCGAATCAATCAAACGGAGTCGAATGGAGTCAGATGCTTGTACTGACCAGAAAAAAAGAACAGAGCATCATCATCGGTGAAGATGTCGAGATCATGGTGCTCGGCGTTTCCGGGGACAAGGTGCGGCTGGGCATCACCGCGCCCCGCGAGGTCGATGTTTTCCGCAAGGAAGTCATTGGCGATCGGGCACCGAAGTCGGAGGCCGAACAGGCCTGAGGCTGGAAGATCAGCCGGGGCATCGGGCAGGGAACCGCTTCCGGACAAGGCAGTAGCCCTCAAAGCGTTCGGACCCCCGCGTTTCAGATCCTTGAGGCCTGGCCGTGCGTGGGCGCGGCAAGACGGTCAGGACATGACCAGCAGCAGAGCCTCGAACATGGCGATCGTGACGACAACCACGGTCACGGTCAGGCACACGGCCAGCACACTGAAGCGCACCTTGCCCTGCTGCTGTTTGCGTGAGACCCGGCGGGCACGCGAACGGTTCACGGCACGGTGGCGGAGTTGCTCCCGCCGACGCTGCTCGAGGATCTTCTGCTGTTCGAAAGCGGCTTCGAACTGATTTACGCTCTGACGCATTCTCATAGTAATCGGCCCCGCCGGAAGCAAGCTTCCAAAAACAGGCCGTCCAGTCACCGTAGCAAAAGATTGGCCAATCTCAAGCCGAAGCTCACATTTCTGTGATTGAGATCACAGAACCATCACAACCCGGGACGGGTCACAGTCGGCTCAGCAGGCGGACCAAAGGCCCCGGCCAGCCCGGCGGGCCTGATCCTCGAGGTCCGCGAACTCAGCGGCCCTCGAAGTGTTCGGCGGAACCTCGATCGTCGTCGCGTAGCCGCCTTTGAGCAGTTCCGCCTGGAGCAGGGTGGG
>JBGAOF010000097.1:0-7632 GCA_044221915.1 Solirubrobacterales bacterium | reverse complement strand
ACTGGCTCGGGATCGCGATGAGAGACGATTGTGAACTGGTCAGGCTCCAGCGCCGGGATGCGGTCAGCGGCGGAATGGCCGAAGGTTTCGGGACCATGCTGGCTGCCGGGGCCGCTCTGGCCGTTACCTGCGTTGCGATTCCGGCTGTGAATTCCGGGCAGTTGAACGGGGTGATGCTGGCCGCCCTGGCCCTTCTGGCGATGGCTTCGTTCGAGGCGGTGAATCCGCTGAGCCAGGCTGCCGCGGTGATCGATGCGACCGATGAGGCGGCCAGGCGGATCGAGGAGGTGACCGGCCGGCCGGTGCCGGTTTCAGACCGGCCGGATCCCCGTCCGGTCCCGGAGAGCGGGACGCTGCGGGCCGAGCAGGTCAGCTTCACCTACCCGGATGGCGACATGCTGTTGCTCGACGGTATCGACTTCGAACTCGGCTCGGGTGAAGCCGTAGCCATGACCGGAATCAGCGGTATCGGCAAGAGCACCCTGGCTGAACTTCTGGTCAGGTTCCGTGACCCGGATTCCGGACGGATAACCCTGGGCGGGACAGACCTGCGCGATCTCGACCAGGACCGGCTGCGGGAAGTGGTCAGGTTTGCCCCGCAGGACGCCTATCTGTTCAACACCACCATCGGGGAGAACGTCAAGTTGGGCCGGCCCCTCGCAGACCATGATTCGATCACCGGGGCCCTGGTGGAGGCCGGTCTTGGTGGGTGGATCGATTCGATGCCGGAGGGGGTGGATGCCCTGGTCGGGGAGGACGGGTCAAGAGTTTCGGGTGGCCAGCGACGAAGGATTGCTGCGGCCCGGGTCTTTCTGTCGTCTGCCCGCTTTCTTGTCTTCGATGAGCCGACAGCCCATCTGGATCCGATCAGCGCCGCCGCGCTGGAGAATCGCCTGATCAGTCAACGGGAAACCGGCTGCGGGGTCCTGATAATCACCCACACTCTGCATAACCCGGCGGCCTTCGACCGCGTGCTGGAGCTGCGTCAGGCGCAGCTTCATGAAGTCAGAGCCTGATCAGCGGCGTCGGGCGGGAAGGTTCGCGGTGATTGTGGTGCCGTTTTTTCCGGACCGCACATCAATGCGTCCACCGGCCAGGCCAACCCTTTCCCTCATTCCCGGAAGTCCAAAACCGCGTCCCGTCCGATTGGGGTCAAACCCGGTCCCGTCATCGGCAACCCGGATCCTGATTTGACCCTCCTCCTCGACCACCTCGACGATCGCCCGCCCCGCATGGCCATGCCGGATTGCGTTGTTCAACGATTCCTGGACCAGCCGGTAGGCAGTGTCCTCAAGCAGCGGTTCGTAACGGGCGCCGGATTCATCCTCCGGGTTCAGATCCACGAAGAGGTCGATCGAGATCGTGGTATCGCCGGAGAGCCGCTCGACCAGTGAGTTGAGGGCGGCTCCCACCCCCAGCTCATCGAGGGCCGCGGGGCGCAGGTCGGCGATCAGGCGTCGCAACTCAACGATGGTTTCGTCGATCCGCTCGATTGACTGGTCAAGGATGGGGGAGACCGGACTCATCGCCGTGCGGCGCCTGGTGCCGGAGAGCAGCACCCGCAGGCCGGCCAGGTTCTGCAGGGTTTCGTCGTGGAGTTCCCGTGCCCAGCGGCCCCGTTCCTGTTCGGCGGCTTCGATCGTCAGCCGTACGCGCTCGGCTTCTGCCGTCCTCACCTTGTCGATCGCAATCGCAATCCATTCGGCGAGAATCACCACCGACTGGACATCCGAATCATCGAAGGTCCCGTCGTCTTTCTCCGTCAGGTAGAGGTTGCCCCAGGCTTCGCCACGGATCTTCACCGGCACACCCAGGAAGGACTTCATTGGCGGATGGTTCTCGGGAAAGCCCTGGGAACGGGGGTGGAGGCTCACATCGTCGAGAATCAGCGGTTCAGGTTCCTCGATCAGCAGCCCCAGGACACCGCCACCATGGGGTGGGTGCCCGATCTTCTCGCGGAGGTTCCCGTCGATCCCCCGGGTCTGGAACTGCTCCAGCTCCGTCCGCCTGCTGTTCAGCACCCCGAGCGCCGCGTAGCGGGCGCCCGTCAGCTCCCTGGCCGCCTCCAGGGCGTTGGTGATCACTACTTCGGGATCGGATTGCAGGACCAGGCCGCGGCCGACTTCAATCAGCCTTCTGAGCCGGGCCTCGTCAAGGGTGACCGTTGCTTCGCTCACAGAACTGATTGTACGGTTGCGGCCCAGTCCCCAGTGTTCATGGGGTCCTGCGCAAGTCTGCGGAAAGGTACGGAAACCCGGATCGCCGTGATGAGTAGCCTTTCCCGGGTGGAAACGGATGCGGAAAGCGGGGGGCACCTGACGCTCGTCCTTGTCGACGACCACGCGGTGGTGAGGTCGGCGCTGAAGGTGTTGCTTGAAGCGGAGCCTGATCTTGAGGTTGTGGCCGAGGCAGGTACCGCTGACGATGCGATCCGGTACGTCGGTGCCCACAAGCCGGATGTCCTGGTGCTGGACCTGAACATGCCCGGCCGGCCGAGCCTCGAGGCAATCCCTGATATCCAGGCGGCTTCACCGGAAACGAAAATTGTGATTCTCACGATGCGCAACGAACCGGCTTTCGCCCGGCAGGCGCTGCGGGCTGGCGTGACCGGCTACGTCCTCAAGGAAGCCGCCGACTCCGAGCTTGTCCTCGCGGTGCGCCGGGCGGCCGAGGGCGTGACCTACCTGCAGCCCTCGCTCTACCAGCATCTTGCCGACAAGGACCGGGCCGAGGGCCGCCGCGGCCAGACCCTGAGCGACCGAGAGGTCGAGGTCATGCGCCTGATCGCGCTTGGCCACACGAACGCAGAAATCGCCGACCAGCTTTTCCTCAGCGTGCGTACGGTGGAAAGCCACCGGGCGAGCATCCAGCGGAAACTGGAGCTCGGCAGCCGGGCCGAGCTGGTCCGTTACGCCCTGGATCAGGGCCTCATTTCAGCCTAGGTCCAACCAGGTTTCTTCTGTGCTGATTCTGCTTCCGCCGTCTGAGGGCAAGGCGTCACTTTCCGGCAATTCCCGTCTGGATCTCGACTCTCTCGCTTTCGCCGACCAGCTGGGGCCGAAGCGGGCCAGACTGATTGCGGCGCTTGAGAAGTTGGCCGATGGTCCGCAGGTCAAGGCGGTCGAGGCGCTTGGAATCTCGAAAGCGCAGGCTGCGGAAGTTATTCGTGACGGGCAACTGGCATCTTCGCCGGTTGCCCCGGCCCGCGACGTCTATACGGGCGTGCTCTACGATCGGCTCGACTTTCCCTCCCTTCCGGCGACGGGCCGGCGACGGGCCGGGAAAAGCCTGCTGATTTCCTCGGCACTCTGGGGGTTCCTCGCACCCGGCGACCAGATCCCCTACTACCGTTTTTCCATGAAGGCGAAGTTGCCGCAGATCGGTGGCCTGCCCGCCTACTGGCGTGAATCCCTTGCGGAAACGATGGCCGGGGCCGGCTACGACGAGGAGCGCGGGCTGGTGCTGGACATGCGTTCGGGTGCCTACTCCACTGCCTGGAAACCGAAGCGGGCCCGGCTTGTCACGGTCCGTGGCTTCACCGAGACCGGCGGCAAGCGCCGGGCAATCTCCCACATGGCGAAGGCTGTGCGTGGTGATGTCGCCCGGATTGCCCTTTCGGCCCCGGTCATGCCAAGGGACTTTGAGGAGCTGGCCGGCCTGCTTGAAGCCGAGGGCCTGGCGGTCGAGTTATCGGGGAAGTACCTCGACATAATTGAGAAAGCCTGACCGGCCGGTAGAGCCAACGGGACCGAACCTGTCTCTGCGTATGATCGAACCGTGGCTTCACACTTTCGCAGACCTGTCCGCCGCCGCCTGATTCTGGCCGGCTTCGCCCTGGTCTGTCTGGCTGCAGCGGCGACCGTCTTCTCCGGCGGGAACAAAAACGAGACTGTGGTGTCGGCAGCAACGCCCGTTTCGGTCCGGCTCCCGGATCTCTCGGCGGGCCTCAGCAATCATCAGCTCGCCGGGCAGCGGATCGTCGCCGGATTCGAAGGCCGGCAGGTACCGGCGACCTTGCGCCGCCGGATCCGGGCCGGATTGGTCGGCGGGGTGATCCTTTTCGCCGACAATCTCGGCTCCCGGCGGCAGGTTCGGCAGCTGACCCGATCCCTTCAGCGGATTCCCCGTCCGGCCGGTCTGCGCCGGTACCCGTTGCTGGTCATGGTTGACCAGGAAGGCGGGCTGGTCAAACGGCTGTCAGGGGCGCCACGGGCATCGGCCGAACAGATGGGCGCCCGCGGGGCCAGCTACGCCAGACGCCAGGGAATGCTCACCGGACGCAACCTGAGAAACGCCGGGATCAACGTGAACCTTGCCCCGGTTCTGGATGTGGGCCGGCCGGGAGGAGTGATCGCTGGCACCGACCGTGCTTTCGGCTCCACCGCCCGGCAGGTGATTAACACGGCGATCCCTTTCGCCCGGGCGATGCGGCGGGCCGGGGTGGCGGCCACGGCCAAACATTTCCCCGGCCTTGGTGCGGCCCGGGAGAACACGGATTTCGCCGTCCAGCGCATCCGTCTGTCAAGAGCCGCTCTGCGACGCGTGGATCTGGCCCCCTACTCTCCGTTCATCCGGGGTGGCGGGCAGCTGATCATGGTCGGCACCGCAATCTATCCGGCCTTCGGCCCGAGACCCGCAGCCTTCGAGCCGCGAATCGTCAGGGGAGAGCTCCGCCGCCGCCTCGGTTTCGAGGGGGTGACGGTCACCGACGCGATGGGGACGGTCGCGGTCAGCGATTTCGGCGGCACCAAGCGCTCCGCCATTGCCGCTGCTCACGCCGGCATGGACCTGCTCCTCTACGGTGACTGGCCGTCAGGAGGCCGGGCGGAACGCGCGATTGCCCTACGGCTGCGGACGGGACGCCTGCCACGGGCACAATTCACCCGTGCTGTCAATCGTGTCTTGAGGCTTCGGGCCGGCCTCGGCCGGTAACCCCGCGTGGACAGGGCAACGGTCGGCCCGGGTCAGTGGCCGGTCCAGTTGGGCTTGCGCTTTTCCCCGAAGGCCGTAATCCCTTCAAGGAAGTCCTGGCTGGTGAAACAGGACTCACGGAGTTCGACCAGTTCCCGGATCTGTTCTTCGGAAAGGATCGGGTTCCCGGCGATCGTTTTCATCGCCTGCTTGTTGCCCTTCAGTGAGAGCGGAGCGTTGCCGGCGATCCCGGCCGCAAAGGCAACCGATTCAGCCTCGAAATCACCCTCGACCAGGCGGTTCACAAGGCCGATCTCCTCGCCGCGGTTCGCTGGCAGCATGTCACCGGTGAAAAAGAGCTCCCGCGTCCGGGGCAGGCCGATCGCGCGGATGAACCGGATCAGGCCGGTGTGGCCGTAGATCAGACCAAGTTTGGCTGGCGGCATGCCGAGTTTCGCGTGAGGGGCAGCAATCCTCAGGTCACAGGTCACGGCCAGTTCCAGGGCTCCACCGAGGCAATGCCCGTTGAGGGCGGCGACGGTCGGCCAGGGAAAATCCTCAATTGCATCGAGCGCCTGGGTGAAGGGATGGGCGACCAGGGCCTCGGCGTCCGTCTCGAAACTCTCGGGCGGGATGTCACCGATGTCATAACCGGCCGAGAAGACCGGATCCTCGCCGGTGATCATCAGGCAGCGCACCTCGATCCCCTCGTCGAGCCCGGGAACGGCGCGGGTGATCGCGTCGAGGATCTCGTGGTCGAGAGCGTTGCGCTTGGACGGGTTGGAAATGGTCAGGCGGGCAACCGCCTCGGCCGGGAAGTCGAGCCGGACCTTCTCCGTACCGGTTTCGACGTTCACGGCGGATTACTCGAGGACGATCAGGACGTCGCCCTCGGTCACGGACTGGCCCTCTTCGCAGAGGATCTCCTTGACCACGCCATCGTCCTCGGATTCAACCGGGATTTCCATTTTCATCGATTCGAGGATGATCACCTCGTCATCTTCGGCGACTTCGTCCCCGACCTTGACCTGGATTTTCCAGACGTTTCCGGTGATGTGAGCTTCGATGTTCGCCATGGGCCGGGACTCTATCGCCACCGGCCGGGATAAAGTCCGGTCACGGTGGAGAGTCCCAGCCCCAGCTCACTCGCGGTCCTGATCGCTGCCCGCAACGAGGCCGACGTGATCACCGACACGATCGTCTCCCTGCGGGAAGCCTTCCCCACGGCCGCCCTCTGGGTCGCCGACGATGCCTCTGCCGATGACACCGCCGAGGTGGCGATGGCGGCCGGGGCCAACGTGGTCTCCCGCGGCCGCCCGCACGGCAAGGGTGGCAACATGACCGCCTGCGCCGAAGCGATGCTGAGTGACCCTGGCCAGGGCGGCGGCCCGCCCGATTACGTGCTGCTCTGCGACGGGGACCTGGCCGCCTCCGCCGGGAAGCTCGGGCCGCTGGTCGAGGCGGTGCGAACCGGTGAGTGTGACCTCGCGGTGGCGATGTTCGCCCGGCGGGTCGGTGGCGGCTTCGGATTCGCCCTGCGCTTCTCGGCCTGGGCGATCAGGAACCGTTGCGGGGCCGAACCGGAGGCCCCGATCTCCGGCCAGCGGGCGATGAGCCTCCCGGTGCTGCGGGAGGTGCTCCCCTTCGCGGCCGGTTACGGGATGGAAACCGGCATGACCATCGACGCCGTCCGGGCCGGCTACCGGCTCGGTGAATACGAGATCGACCTCGCCCACAAGGCGACCGGCAAGAGCCTTGGCGGCTTCATCCACCGCTTCCGACAATTGATCGACTTTGTCCGGGCCTGGTCGGCGCGCCGGTGATTCTCGCGATTGATCAGGGGACCACGGGTTCCACCGCCCTGGTGTTCGGGGACGACGGGCAGATCGCCGGTCGGGGCTACGCCGAGTTCAGACAGTATTTCCCCCGACCCGGCTGGGTTGAACATGATGCCGAGGAGATCTGGGAGGTCACCTGGGGGGTGGCGGCCCGGGCGCTCGCCGGGGCGGGGATCAGCGGGCCGGACCTCGACGCGATCGGCATCACCAACCAGCGGGAGACCGTGGTCGCCTGGGAGCCAAGGGGTCGAAACCGAAGTTCGGGAGAAGACCGGGCTGGTGCTCGATCCCTACTTCTCGGCGACCAAGATCGAGTGGCTCACCCGCAACGTCGAAGGGGCCGGCCGGGCCGCATTCGGCACCATCGACTCCTGGCTGGTCCACCGGATGTGCGGCGAGCATGTCACCGATCTGAGTAACGCCTCCCGCACCATGCTTTTCGACACCGCCCGGCTCGAATGGGACCCCGGCCTTTGTGAGGTCTTCGGGGTGGATCCGGATTCGCTGCCGGATGTGCGACCGTCGGCCGGAATCTTCGGGGTCACCACGGGCTTTGGCGGCGAGGTGCCGGTGGCGGGGATCGCCGGGGATCAGCAGGCCGCCTTGTTCGGCCAGATGTGCCATCAGCCCGGGATGGCCAAGAACACCTATGGCACCGGCAGCTTCGTCCTGCTGAACGCCGGCCAGAACAGGCCGGATCCGGGGGAGGGGCTGCTGGGTACGATCGCCTGGGGGATCGGAGGTCGGGTCGACTACGCACTTGAAGCTTCGGTTTTCGTGACCGGCAGCGCCGTCCAGTGGTTGCGCGACGGGCTCGGGATCATCAAGGACGCCGGCGAGACCGAAGCCCTGGCGGACTCACTTGAATCCAATGATGGTGTCT
>JBGAOF010000096.1:0-7650 GCA_044221915.1 Solirubrobacterales bacterium | reverse complement strand
TCAGAATGCCGGCGATGATCGCCGCAAGAACGATGATCCCGATGATGAACCAGGGAGCATTTTCCGTGACGAAGTCGGAAGCCTTCTCAAAGGTGCTGCGGCCCTGGTCGGTTGACTGTCCGGCCGCCTCATTCAAAGCGTCGATCTGACTCTGATCGAGAGTCAGCGGCGCGGTGTCGGCCCCGGTGTCCGAGACAGCCGGATCGGTAGCCGACGGTGCCGTGGTGGCCGGAACCGTGGTGGCCGGCTGGTCGGCCGCCGAGGCAAGGCCCGGGGCGAGACAGGCGGCCGACAGCATCAGGAGAAGAACGAAGGTCCGTGGCTTCATCATCAGATCAGGAACGATACCGCCCCTTGAATTCCCTTTCGATGTCCCTGCGAACATCACGATCGGCGATCTCACGCCGGCGGTCCCGTCCTTCCTTGTTCCGGGCCAGCCCAAGCTCTACTTTTGCCCTTGGCCCCTTGAAATAGATGCGGGTCGGGACCAGGGTCAGACCCTTCTGCCGGGTGGTGCCGATCAGACGCTCTATCTCCGCCCGGTGCAGGAGAAGTTTCCGTGGCCGCTCGGGTTCGTGATTGTTGATCGTCGCCGGCGCGTAGTGCGGGATGTGAAGGTTCCGCAGCCAGACTTCACCTTCCTCGACCACGGCGTAGGCATCGCCAAGCTGCGCGTTTCCTTCACGGAGCGCCTTGACCTCGGTTCCAAGCAGGACGATTCCAGCCTCGAACTTCTCGACAATCTCGAATTTCTGGCGAGCCCGCCGGTTGGTCGCCACGTCGCCGGACGCCGGTGACCGCTTCTTGCCTTGCTTGCCCATGGACGGAGGAATCTACCCGTCGAATGGTTCCAGGTCGACACGGCCCCGGACTGCATCCACTTTGTCGACCCGGATGTCCAGCGGATCTCCGAGACTCACCTTCCGGCCGGTCTTGCTGCCGACCAGCGAGGTTTCTTCCTCATTCAGCTCGAACCTCTCCCCGCGGATCCGCCGGGCAGGCACAAACCCTTCATAGACATCTCCGAGACGGCCACCAAACCGGACGAATGCGCCGGCCCCGATCACGCCCGATACCTCACCGGCAAAACGCCGGTCCCAGCCTTCCTGGAAAAGCTCCTGTTCGAGCAGGAAGGCTGCGCAGATGTCATCCGCATCCCTTTCAAGAATCATCGCCTCCCGCTCCCGCTCGGATGCGTGCAGAGCGGCCTCGGCTGCTTCACCGGTGTCTGGCGCCCGCTCACCGCCGCCGACTCCGGAAAGCAGCGCCCGGTGAACGAGCAGGTCGGCGCAGCGCCGGATCGGTGAAGTGAAATGACAGTAGGCCTCACTCCCGAGACCGGCGTGGCCGAGGTTCCTTTCCAGGTAGCGCGCGGGCTTCAGCGATCGAAGAACCAGCCGGCTGTAAGCGGCGCCTCCGTACCCGCGACGCCGGGCCTCATCCGCGACGAGCCGTGAAGCCTGGGCGGCGACCGTTCCGGCCTGGGCCGGTCCCATCCCGTCCGGGACCGGCGGGGTCGGGAGCCCGAGGGAAGCGAGCCGGGAGAGCATGTCTTCGACCCGCCCGGGGTCGGGCATCTCATGTACCCGGTAGACGGACGGGATCTTCCTGGAAACGGTCAGCCCGGCCACCTGTTCGTTGGTCAGCACCATCAGCTGTTCGATCAGCCGGTGTGCTTCGGTCTGCTGCCCGGCCGTCGCCCGGACCACATTGCCTTCACCGTCAAACTCGAAGGCCGGCTCAAAGGACTCCACCTGAAGGGAAGTTCCTCGCCGCCGGCCGGCCAGCACCGCGGCCAGCTCACGAGTCAGGGCAAGCTCGTCCGCCACCGCGTCCGGGGCCCCCTCCCGCCCGGCAAAAACGCGGTCAAGCTGGTCGTAGTCGAGCCGGAAGTCGGAGCGGATAACACTGCGATAAAAGGCGGCCGAGGCTATCTCGCCCTCCGGGGAAAGAACAAATTCCGAAGTAACCGCGAGGCGGGTATCCCCGGGGGAGAGCGAGCAGACCCCGGAACTCAGGCTGTGCGGCAGCATGGGTTCGACCGAAGTCGGGACGTAGGTACTGTTGGCGCGGAGCAAGGCTTCCGCTTCCAGAATCGAACCGGGGCGGACAAAGGCCGAGACATCAGCGATGTGAATCCAGAGCCGGACACCATCACCTTCCCGGCGGGCTGAAACCGCATCATCGAAGTCACGGGCCGTCGCCGGGTCAACCGTGAAGGTGGCAAGTCCGGTCAAGTCCTGCCGCGGGACATCAACCGGGGAAACGGCCGCAGCCTCGGCCGCTTCCTCAACCGCACGGGGAAAGCCGCGGCGGCCGAGCCGTTCCAGGGTCAGGGCCTCGCAGACATCGCGGGCGTTGTCGGCACGGCCGAGATCACGGAGAAGCCTGGCCCGACCCGGCCCGAATTCAACCCAGGCGATCTGGCCTTCCCGGGTCCTGGCCTTGCGTTCCAGCGCGACCGCCTGACCGCGCTCGAAGAGCGGTCGCGCCGATGTGAAGCGGCCCTTCCTTGTCAGCAGGGCGACTTTCGATGGACCCCGTGGATTCTCCGGCTGCCGGTCGGCCATCAGCCCGCCGGGCTCGATGGGGCCTGCCCGGAGGACCCGTCCGCCGCCACCTCCCCTGAGAGAACGCGGAAGGCGCGATCAAGCTGTACGTCTCTGGTCACGTTCCTGGGCAGGGGAGCGAAAACGTCGGGTTTGAGCCCTTTGCCAGCCAGGGAAACACCGTCGGCGGTGAGGAACTCACCCACTGTGAGATCCAGCGAACCACCGTTGTTCAGGTCCAGCACCTGCTGGAAGACCCCCTTGCCGAAGGTCCGGGTCCCGACCACCGGTACTCCGAGGTCGGTCTGCAGGGCGGCTGCCAGGATCTCGGCCGCCGAAGCGGTGTTCCGGTTCACAAGTACGACCAGCGGCGGTGAGTCGATGTTCCCGCCGATCGCGCGGTAGGTGGTGTCACCTTCGGTCCGTGAACTCGTCTGAACCACCACATCCCCCTTCTCGATAAAGACGCTTGAAGTGAAGATCGCCTCCGGCAGGAGTCCCCCGCCGTTCTCACGGAGGTCGAGGACAATCCCTTCCGCCCCCTTGTCGATCACCCGCTCGACCGAACGCCTGAGCGCCCGGCCGGCCCCTTCGCTGAAGGTGGTCAGCTGAACGTACCCGAGCTTCCGGCCGTCGACTTCCCGGATCCGGTTGCCGGTGACCGGAACCCGGATCTCCTCTCTGGTCAGGGTGTATTCGCGGACCGGTCCCTTGCCTGCCCGGCGGATCCCGAGGGTCACATCGGTGCCTTCCGGACCCTTGATCTTTGCCACGATCACATCTACGTCATCACCGCGGATTGACTCTCCGTCGACCTCGACGATCACATCCCCGGCTTCCAGGCCGGCTTCCCTGGCGGGCGACCCCTTGAAGACATATCCCACCTCGAGTCCGTCCCGGTCGTTGCTGCCGACCGTCATCCCGACCCCGCTGAAACTGCCTTCGAGCGATTCGCTCAGCAGCCGGTTCTGAGCCGGCGTGAAGTAATGGGTGAAACGGTCGCTGTATTCGCGGCGCAGCTGGCGCACCATCCCGTTCACGGAAGCGTCCTGAACCTTGTCGGGATCGGTGACCCGGAAGTACTTCTCACGGATCAGGTCGGCGGCCTGGTCAGAAACGGACGGACTGGAAACTTCGTCGGCAACGAAAATGTCCCGCAGCGAAGAGGGCATGTTTTCCGGATGCCCGCCAGCCCACATGCCGAGCAGCATGCCGCCGATAACCGCCCAGACGGCAATGGTCGCTGTCTTCAATTTGCGTACCGGCCCGCCGTCACCGACGGGCCGGAGCCGGTCAGACCTTGAGGAATCGTCTCATCGTGAGGCCGGACCCGATCGCCGCAACCAGGATGGCCGAGATGAACAGGCAGGCGACCAGGGCCGCGAAGGACATTGAATCCTGGGCGTTCATCAGGGCAAACTTGTCCGAGAGCGGGTCCACGACTGTGATCTTGCCGATCCACAGGACCAGTATCGCAATCGAGCCGCCGAGTATGCCCACCACGACACCCTCGATCATGAAGGGCCAGCGAATAAACCAGCGGGTTGCGCCAACCAGCCGCATGACCTCGATCTCTCGCCTTCTCGTGTAGATCGAAAGGCGGATCGTGTTCCCGATCAACAGGAGTGATGCCCCGATCAAGAGGACTGTGATTACGGTCAGGATCAACTTCAGCGCACCGGTTACCTGTTGGATCTGATCGGCCTCCTGCTGGCGGTCGGCCACCTGTTCGATGATCGGCGAGATGTAGGTCGGCTTGCCGTCCGCGCCAACCGGCTGGATCGCCGATCGGATCGCGTTCAGGTTCGCCGCGTCATCCGGCCGGATGATGAAGTTGGCGGGCAGCGGATTTCCGTTCAGTTCCTTCAGGACATCCCGCTTTTCCTGGTCGAACTGCTTCTTGAACTCGGCCAGGGCATCGGCCTTGGTCAGATAGGTGACCGACTTGACATGGGGCAGCCCCTCAAGCTTCTGCTGCAGGGCCTGGGTTTCGGCCGGGGTCGCATCGTCGTAAAGGAAGGCACGCAGCTCGAGCTGGCCCCTCACCTCTTCGCCCTTGCTCTGGGCGGTCTGGAAGATCGGGATCAGTACCCCGAGGAGAATCGCGGTCAGTACGGTGGTGACCACGGCAGCCGTGGTCGGGGCGACGTTCCGCCTGATTGCGCGGATTGCCTCGCCGGTGAAGAAGAAAAGCTTGCCCATCAGTGGTCTCCCTCGCTGTGGCCGGAGCCGTTGCCATTTGTCGCGCCTTCAACCCCGACGCCCATCTCGGCCCGCATCCGGACCCCGAATTCGGTTGTGGACTCTTCGGTGTATCCGCCAGCCACCTCGTCACGAATGACCCGGCCTTCATAGAGCTCGACCACACGCCGACGCATGCGGTCGACCATCTCGCGGTCATGGGTCACAACCACCACCGTGGTCCCGGTCTTGTTGATCCGGTAGAGCAGCTGCATGATCCCGACCGATGTCACGGGGTCGAGGTTTCCGGAAGGCTCGTCGGCGAGCAGGAGCGGTGGGTGGTTGACAAAGGCCCGTGCCACGGACACCCGCTGCTGCTCGCCGCCGGAAAGTTCATCCGGATAGTTGTGCAGCTTGGTCGAGAGGCCGACCAGCCGGAGCGTCTCGGGGACTTTCTGGCGGATCTCGGCCCTTGAAGCGCCGATCACCTGGAGGGCGTAGGCGACGTTGTCATAGACCGTGCGGCTCGGCAGGAGCTTGAAGTCCTGGAAGACGGTGCCGATGTTCCTGCGGAGTTGCGGGATCTTTTTTTCGGAGAGCCGGTTGATGTCCCGCCCGGCGATCGAGATCTCGCCATCGGTGGGTTCAAGTTCGCGGATCAGCATCTTGATCAGGGTTGACTTGCCGCAGCCGGTGGGCCCGACGAGAAACACGAACTCGCCACGGTTGATTGCCAGGGACACCCGGTCAACTGCGAGATGGCCGCCCGGGTAGACCTTGCTGACATCCCGCATCTCGATAATCGGGGCGCCGCCCTTGCGGGGGCGCTCGGCCTGTTTGCGGGCACGTGCCGCTTCAAGCTCTGCGTTGGCTGACTCTTTTTTCTTCTTTGAGAATGCCATCTGGTTCGCCCTATTCCTCCCGGGCCGGAGTAATCCTTCCCCTGCCGGAAATCGCCCGGCAAGGACCGTCCCGGCCAGGCTCGTTGCTCTGATGTTAGGAAAAGATTAGCATCTGCTCATATGTCTTTAGATGTGACTTAGGGAAAGCGGTAGGATTCCTGCAATGTCCAGGGCTGCCCACATGGCAAACCGGGCCGCCCTTCTCGTCTGCGGCTCCCTCGCTGCCTTTCTCCTCGCCGGAACGCCGGCATCAGCCGCCGCGAACACCGGTGATCTCCACCCCGAGGCGGATGCCGGAATCTCGATCGTCAACGGCAAGACCACATCAATCGGGAAGTGGCCCTGGCAGGTCGGCCTGGTCCTGCCGCCCTCGGTCAAGCCCGGGTCGCCGGTCAGCCGACGCTTCTTCTGCGGCGGCTCGGTGATTGCCCCGCGACTGGTGATCACGGCCGGCCATTGCGTGGCAGACCTGAGCAAACGACAGGTCCGCAGGCTCTACGTGGTTTCCGGCAGGACCCGCCTCAACTCGGATCGTGGCCAGGCCGTCGGCATCGCCGGTTTTCGCATGCCACGAGATGCCTCCGGCAAGCGCCGGTACCGGGTTATCGACGGTGCGGCCGACTGGGATGTCGCCCTGCTTGTCCTCTCCCACCCGCTTGCCGCGGAGCCGATCAGGCTGGCCGGTCCCTCCGACTCCAGCCCCCGACTGACCGGACAGCCGGTCTGGGCGACCGGCTGGGGATACACCCGGCCCTTTGCCTCGCGGGTCCCCGCCTCGCTTCAGGTCACCCGTCAGGTAATCATGGGCAACGGCATCTGCGGGCGGATCCATGGGCGGTCTTTTCGGGGATCAACCCAGATCTGCCTCGGCGGCCCCGCCGGCAACGCCTCGACATGCAGCGGCGACTCCGGTGGGCCTCTGGTGGTGCCGACCAGCGATGGATACCGGCTCGTCGGCCTGACCAGCTACGGATCCGGTGCCTGCCTCGGCAACGTTCCATCGGTTGACACACGAGTCTCCCCCGGACCAATTCAGGACTGGGTCGGCAGATCCGCGATGGCGATCTCCGGCAGGAACGTAATCGGCTCGGGCGGTTCGATCGCTCCCCCGCCCGTCTGGTGCAAGGTTCCCAATGTCTCCGGCCGGACTCCCTCCCGCGCCCGGCAACTGCTGGAAGCAGCCGGCTGCCAACTCGGGAAAGTACGCACCGACCGCATGGGTGCCGGACCCCGTGGACGGATCATCGGCTACAGCCGCTATCCCGGCTGGCTGGCCCCGCCCGGGTTCAAGATGAACGTCTGGATCGCGCCCTGATCGGACGGACCATGGCCATGAGACGGATCCGTCCCTTCAGTCAGGCCCTGATCCTCACCGTCGCCACCGCCCTGGCATTCGGATCTGCCGGTTGCGGTTCGGACCAGTCCGGCAATTCGGACACGGCGAAGGAACCGGCGGCCAGCGACTCCCTGCCGGCCGGCCCGCGGAATCAGCCGGAAGACAAACCCGGGGGGGAAACATCTGGTGAGGTCAGACCCCCGGACAAGGCTCCCGCCAGCGCCAACGACCGCAAGGACAATGCCCCGGACAAGGTGATTTCGGATCGTCCCGGCGGGCCGGGACAGTAAGACGGACCCTGAGACGCTCAGCCTTGACGAACCGCCAGGCTGCGGGCCAGCAGCACGGCGCCACCGGCCAGCCCGGCCATGAACAGGGCCAGGCCGAAATAGAGAACCGGCCCCGAGTCGGAAAAGAACAGCATCGCCGCACCTGCCAGTCCCGCCACCAGGACCAGCCAGCTGGCGATCCGTCCGGATGAGCCCGGGGAACGGATCACGGACCTCGCTTCGAGGCTCGGGGTCCCTGGCTGGTCGAAGCGACCCTTCAGAGTCAGGCTGTAGAGCAGGTAGAGCGACGGAATCAGCAGGACGAGGCCGATCGCCACGGCGATCAGCAGACCGATGATCACCTCCCGGGAAGCTGCCGCCGCATCGAGCGAGAGCCCGGGCAGAATCTCCGG
>JBGAOF010000095.1:0-7689 GCA_044221915.1 Solirubrobacterales bacterium | reverse complement strand
GGTACTGATCGATGGCCGTGACCTGACCATGTTCCGCTCCTTCCCCTCCGGCCAGTGGTTCACCCAGCGGGCCTGAAACCCGGACCGGCCGGCCCGCGATCAGCTCGCCGACTCAATCCCGTCGGTGTCATCCGGCCCGTCCCCGGCTTGATCCCGGTGCCTCAACCGCCTGACAGTCCATGCCCCGAGCAGGGCACAGCCCGCCGTTGACAGCAGGAGAAAAATCAGTATTCCGGTCGGAAACGGCTTCCGGCCAGTCCAGTAAAGGGCGCCCTTTATCGCAGCAGCCTGGTCGCCGACCCTGATCGGAATCAGATAGCTCCAGAGCCTGGTGCGTTGCTCCTCGTTATTCACGGCGGGGGGCATCCCCTCCTTGCGGTACTGGGTGCGACGGTCGAACCAGCGGTACTCCCCGTTGTCGCCAACCTGGACCCAATGCGGAGGCGCCGAGGCATCCTCGTTGCCGTTGGGGCGAGTCAGGCCCATGCGGTCGTTGCTCGGGGCCATCGAAGGGGACATCGCATTCAGATAGACCGCGCCGGAAGATTCCAACCGGGCGTATGGCTCTCCCCAATACCCCTCCACAATCACGGTCTTTCCGCTGTGGTTGACCAGTTCCATCTGCCGGTCGTAGTCGATCATCCGGACTTCAATGCCGGCGGCAAGCTGTGGCGGGGTGATCCCCGCCACAACTGACTCGTAAAGATGCGCCCCGCCGTGGGCCACGGCCTGGCCCGACCCGGCGGGCGACAAGGCCAGAAGCACCCCGGCAAGGAGCGCTATCCAGCCCCGGTATCGGCCCAAGGTGTGGCTCAGTTACCGGCCGTGGCCGCTGCCACGTAATCAGCCACTTGCTGGGCTTCCTTGCCGGAAAGCAAGGCGGGCGGCATCATGCCCGAACCGGTCCCGCCCTTGGCGATGGCCTGGCTGACCAGGGCTGCATCGGGCTTGAGCGCATCGAGGTCCGGACCGACGGTGCCGGTGGTCCCGGCTTCGCTGATCGTGTGGCAGGAGCCGCAGGATGCGATGAACAGGTCTTTGCCGGGGCCGGAAACCGCCTTCGGCAGATCGGGGGTCGCCTGCTTTTCGGTGCCGGCCACAGGGGTGGGTTCGTCCGAATAGTTGGTGCCGATCACAAAGGCGACCACGAGCGCTGCCACGGCCAGCGCCCCGACCGCGATCCCGACCAGCCAGGCACGGCCACGATCGATCGGGTCTTGCGTACCGCCGGCCGGGCTCATGACCGGGCTCCCTTGCTGCTCATGCCCCGTTTCACGGTGGCTTTCTTGACGGGGTCAGACATCGGTCATCCTCCTGTAACTCCGGGGGCGAACATGAGCGCCATTCCGACCGAGGTCAGCAACACTGTCCAGCCGGCAACCCGGCCGAGCATTGCCGACCCCAAGCCGGTCAGGAGCCCAAGAATTAGCATTACCAAGTGGTATGCGGCATGCAGGAAATCATTGCCGACGAGGTCCTCGTAGACCATCGGAATCATCACCAGCAACATCAAGATCGGGGCGGCGAGAGCGACCACCAGACCAGCGTTGATCCCGCCGGGGAAACGCCGCATGAATGACGGTGCCGACCCGATCGCGACACCAAGAATTGCCGCCGCGAAGAACTGGACGGCATGCGCCAGATGGTGGAACTTGACGCTGACTTCCGATGCTTCATTGATCGGCGGGAAAAACACGAACAGGGCCGCGATGCCGATCGCCACCGTGGCCACCAATCCCCAGTAGGTGGTGACCATCGGCCGCGGGCCGGACCCGGGAATCGCCGGCACATCAGCGGCAGCATCGATCTCCGGGTCATCGGTGACTTCATGGCGACGCGCCCAGGCTTCCCGGGCCATCCGGATGAATTCGAACAGAATCACGAAAAGCCCGATCAGGAACACCACGGCGAAGATGCTTCCGACCAGGCTCCAGATCGCGGTGCCGTCGGGATGAACGGCCCAGCGCCGCGGAATGCCAAGCGCGCCGGACAGGTACCAGACGTAGACCAGTCCGTAACCGCCGATGACCAGGGTGAGCGGGCCGAAGATCGCCACTTTCCTGCTGGCTTCCCGGCCGCTGGCCCGTTCCAGCAGGTAAGAGACCAGGCCCAGCACCCATAGGCTCACGCCCATCAGAAGGTAATTGTGGAAGTGGGCCGGGACCCAGAGGGTGTTGTGGAAGCGGAAGTTGACCGGAATCGAGGAGTCGATTACCGCACCCATGCCGCCGATCGCCCAGCCGGCAAAACCGAGGAAGAACAGAACCGAAGTCAGGTTCCACCTGTACTTCGAGCCCCAGACCAGCATCATCGCCGTGTAAATCGTCACCACGGCGACGGGAATCGCTGCGGCCGAGGACGCCACGAGACCAATGACCTGGAAGGCCTCCGGCTGGACAAAGTCCATGTACAGATGGTGAAAGTAGGCGGTAAGTACGAAGGTGATCGTGCCCAGCCAGCCAATCACCAGCGGCTTCGATGTCTTCCACTGCCGTCCGGCATAGAGGGGAACGAGCACATAGATCATGCCGGCCGCCAGGTAGATGATCAGGTTGGCAACCGTATGGCCGAAGGAGTAAGTGAGGTTCTTCGCCCAGAGGGGCTCGAGCAGGATGCTGTCATCGATCGTGCGGTCGATCATGGCGATCAGGATCGTCAATCCGACCGCACCGGCGATCAGTCCCTGGACGCTCACCGCAACTGCGGCGATTGCCTGCGGTGGCGGCGGCTCCGGCAGGCGTCCGGCGAGCCACCTGATGCCAAGCGCCCCGGAGAGGCCGCCAAACCGCTCGGTCACCGATTTCAGCATGTCAATACAGAAGATGGAGAAGCTGGCACCGACCAGGACCATCCCGACCAGGAAGAAGACCGTAGACCAGGTCGGCCACATGCCGGCCGCCTTGAAAGGCAGCGGGTAAAGGAAAGTCCAGGCCGCGGCGAAGCCCCCGAAGACGACTCCGACCAGCACCAGGACGACGCCGATCACAGCCGCAAGATAGGCGGCCATCGCCCGGACGCCGTTGAGATCCGGGACCACGGAGCGGACCACATACCAGAGGCCGCCCATCATCGCCAGCAGAACCCCGGCCAGCATCCCGGCCCCGTGCAGGGTCATGAGCCGGTAGAACCACTCGGCCGAAATCCCGACTTCTTCCGCCTGGGTCAGGCGCATCGCCAGGCCGACCAGGGCCATCAGCACGAACAGCGCCAGCCCGGTGACCCCGAAGAGCATCCCGATCCGCCGTCCGGTCGCGCTGACCGGCGGGTCGATTGCCACCGCGTCAGGGTGAATGGTGGACGCGTCTGCTGCTACTACGTTCATGGTGTCACCTCAAACTTGCGAATCATCCGGTGGTGGTTCAGCCCGCAGTATTCGAGGCAGGCAAGTTCGTAAGTACCCGGCTTGTCCATATCCAGCTCAAGGATGTTCGTGTAATCCGGCATCGCCTGGACGTTTCCGATCATCTCGCCGTCAGGGTCATAGATGCCGACCCCGTGGTTGACGTCGTTCGAGGTGACTTCGAACCGAACCCTGGTACCAGCCTTGACAGTGTCAGGGGTCACGGTCCAGTTGAACTGATAGCCGGAAATCTCGACTTTCCGGGTTGGTCCTGCCCCCTCCCCGTATGGCATGAAGGCAAGCGAGAGGACCAGGCCTGTGCCCAGAAACAGAATGAGGAAAAGGAGCCACGCCCTTCGCAGGCGATAGCCCGTGTCGGTGACCTCGGCGAAATCGACGTTGCGCCGGGACTGCATGGCAACCCCGGTGAAAATCGCGACCAGACTGGCCGTGATCAGAAGGAAGCCGATCAACACCGCTATCTGAAAACCGCCGAAGCTGAGTTCCATCTTGCTCCCGATGAGCCATTTTTTGGACTGGCCAAGGGCCGGTCCCGGACGAAACGGTGCCGGGTCTGTGCCTCCCGGATCACCTGTGGCGAACCCTAGCACCGCCTGGTTGACGCCACCAGCGAATACGTAGTTACCCGCAGCGAAGTTCAGCCCGGTGTCGAACCGGGTGACAAATCTCCCGGCAATATCCGGCTATGCGAACATATGTTCGTGTTTGATTCACCCGAAAAATCCGGCGGGAGCCGAGGCAGGACGGGCCGGGTAGCACGACCTCCACGACAGCCGTCCGGCAGCGCCCCATATGTGGAACTCCACTGCCACTCTTCCTTCTCCTTTCTCGACGGAGCTTCTTCTCCGCTTGAACTTGCTTCCCGCGCGGCCAGCCTGGGCTATGCCGCTCTCGCCCTGACCGACCACGACGGACTCTGGGGTTCGATGGAATTCGCCGTCGCCTGCAAGGGAGCCGGGATCAGGCCGATCACCGGTGCCGAGCTGACCGTCAGCGACAAAGGCCGGGATTTTCACCTGACCTTGCTGGTTGAAAACCAGGTCGGTTACGGCAACCTTTGCCGGCTGCTCACCGCAGCGCATGCAGGCACGAGGGACAGCCCGGAGCGGCAGCCCGGCCAGCCCCGGCTCCCCCTCAAAGACCTCGCCCGCCATGCCGAAGGGCTGATCTGCCTCAGCGGCTGCGCCCGCCGGGGCCTGTTGCCGGCAGCCTGGGCCGATGGCGATCTCGGCCGGGGCCTGACACTGGGCCGTGAGCTGCGGCGCTGGTTCGGCCCCGGAAATCTGTGGATCGAAATCCAGCGGCCCTACTGGCGCCATGACCAGGCCCGCAACCGCTGGCTGGCCTCTCTCGCCCGAGATCTCGGGCTGCGGACCGTAGCCACCGGGAATGTTCACAGTCACGAACCTGACCGGGCCCGTCTCCAGGATGCCCTTGTCGCGGTCCGGCTGGGGTCGAGCCTGAGCGATTCGGAACCTCAGCGGCGCGGCAATTCGACTTCCTCTCTCGTTTCACCTCGCCAGATGGCCGCACGCTTTCCCGATCACCCGGAGGCGGTGGCCGAAACGGTCCGGATCGCCGAGCGGCTTGGTTTCGACCTCGAACGCAATCTCGGCTACCGCTACCCGCAGCAAGGCGACCCGGAAGCCGACCGGGACCTTGCCCGCCTCTGCGAGTCGCGCATGGCGGGGCGTTACGGGAGCACCCCGGAAGAACCAGAAGCGAGAGGCCGCCTGGAAAGCGAGTTGAAGATCATCCGGGGTCTCGGCCTTTCCGGTTTCTTTTTGCTCCACCACGACCTGCTCGAACTCGCCCGGGAGGTGGCCAGTGAAGTCCGGGGGGCCTCCACGGCCCGGGCTGTGCTGCCGCCCGGGCGTGGCCGGGGCTCCAGCGTCAGTTCGATTGTCTGTTACCTGACCGGCCTCTCCCATATCGACCCGGTCAGGGCGAATCTCTTCCCCGGCCGTTTTCTCAACGAGGAGGTTTCGGTCGCCCCCGATATCGACCTCGATTTCCCCCGTGACATTCGGGAACGGCTGATCCCCCGCATACACCGGCGCTACGGCCGCGACCGTTCCGCCCTTGTTGCTGCCTTTCCCACCTACCGCTCGCGTGGTGCGATCCGTGATTTCGGCAAGGTGCTTGGCATCCCCGGGACCGAGATCGAAAGGGTTGCCCGGGCGGTTGACTTTCACAGCGGCTCTGACGATTTCGAGCGTGATCTGACCATGGCCATTGGTGCCGAAAGGGCTGCCTCGGCTGCCTGGAAGCATCTTTCCCGGCTTTCCCGCGAGGCCCGCGGCCTGCCTCGGCATACCTCCCAGCATTCGGGCGGGATGGTGATCTCTACCCGGCCCCTGGTCGAGATCTGCCCGGTCGTTCCGACCGCAATGCAGGGACGGCAAATCGTCCAGTGGGACAAGGATTCCTGCCAGGATGCCGGCTTCCTCAAGATCGACCTGCTCGGGCTGGGCATGCTTTCGGCGGTTGAAAGGACCATCGACGAGATTCACCGCTCCCGCGGGGAAACGGTCGACCTGAGCCGGATCAATCTCGATGATCGCGCGGTCTTCGGCATGATCAAGCGGGCTGAAACCACCGGGGTCTTTCAGATCGAGAGTCGTGCCCAGATGCAGATGCTGCCCCGCATGAAGCCCGACAGCATTGACGACCTGACCATCCAGGTGGCCTTGATCAGGCCGGGCCCGATTCAGGGTGGCGCCGTCCACCCTTACATCGAGCGGCGACGGAAGTTGCGGGAGGACCCGGGTTACGAGGTTCCCTTCGCCCACGATCTGCTGCGGCCGGTCCTCGGCGAAACCCACGGAGTCATCATCTTCCAGGAGCAGGTGATCGAAGTCGCCATGAACGTGGCGGGCTTCAGTTCTTCCGAAGCCGAATCCCTGCGCCGGGCCATGAGCCGCAAGCGGTCCCGGCGTTCGCTCGAATCCCATCACCAAAGGTTCATTGAGGGAGCGGCAGCGAACGGCGTCGGCCGGGACATCGCGGAGGGGATCTTTGACCAGATCGTCGGTTTCTCCGGTTTCGGCTTTCCCAAGGCGCATTCGGCGGCATTCGGCCTGCTGGCCTACCAGTCCGCCTGGCTGAAGCATTACTACGGCCCTGAATATCTTGCCGCGCTGCTGAACGAGCAGCCGATGGGGTTCTACCCGCCGGATTCGCTCGTGCAGGAGGCCAAGAGGTCCGGCGTTGAGGTCCTGCCTCCGGACATAAACCACAGCCGGCTGGACTGCGTGACCGAATGGCCGGGAGGCCGGGTGCGCCCGGGCGGACCTGCGGTGAGGATCGGCCTCGGCTACGTCAAGGGAACAAACGAGCGGGAAATCGCAGACCTGATTGCGGAACGTGACCGGGGCGGCCGTTTCCGGAGTCTTGGCAATCTCACTTCCCGGCGACCCCTCTCGCGGCCCGACCTCGAGCGCCTGGCCTGGGCCGGTGCGCTCCGTTCCCTGCCCCGGAGTGGCCGGGTGGCCGGGCTCTGGAACGTCGGCCTTTCGGCTACACCCCCCTCAACCCGGGATGGGCGGCAGCTGGCCCTGCCCTTCGAAGCCGATGCTGTCCCTGACCTGCCGGAGCCGCAGGACTGGGCCCGGGTGAAAGCCGAATATGACTCGATCGGGATGACCCTGGAGGGACATCCGATGAAGCTGGCGAGGCGGGACCTGCCGGGCAGTGTCCTCCCCACCTCAAAAGCCTCGGCCCGGCCCGACCGCAGCT
Organism: Solirubrobacterales bacterium; assembly: GCA_044221915.1. GTDB lineage: Bacteria > Actinomycetota > Thermoleophilia > Solirubrobacterales > 70-9 > 67-14. Next base: position 590 of record JBGAOF010000095.1, on the reverse strand, counting down.
GGGTCGAGGTCGCGGGGCTTCAGGTTGCCCGTCAGCGGCCCGAAACTGCCCGAGGGGTGATCTTCATTCTCATCGAAGATGAATTCGGCACCCTGAACCTGATCCTGCCTCCCCCCGTGGCCCGAAGGCACCGCCAGGTGATCCGGACCGCGACCCTGGTCAAGGCCAACGGTCGCATCGAAACCAGTCAGGGTGTGGTCAACCTCCTCGTCAGGGGTCTGAGCGAGATCGATCCGCCCGATCCCCGGATCAAGGCCGTAGCACCGGTCGGGTTCAATTTCGGTCGGCGTGGCAGATGACCGGCGAAAGACCTCGCAAATTACGCCAAAAGGACAAACGCCTGTTCGCCCGCGGGAAGCGGCAAACGCCAGGCTGCTACCTTGCATTCGGCTCTACCAGCGGATTTCCCATGTCCAGTGCACGGAATCTTGCAAACATACGTTCGCGTCCGACCCGGTCCCTAAATTACGAACCTATGTTCGTGCAGAAAAGAGAAAAACGCAGCCGGGCGGCAGCCCGGGCGGCTGATTTGATGGACCTCATGATCGAGTTCGCGACGCTCGGCGAGTATGGCCTCGAGTACCCCGAAC
>JBGAOF010000094.1:0-7728 GCA_044221915.1 Solirubrobacterales bacterium | reverse complement strand
TATCCGCAAAGCTATTTAAAAGAGGCAAGCCTTCCTTTTGGCGTTCCTGGTTATTACGTTTAAGCTGTTTTTCGACTTTGGCTTGCTTTCAGGTTTCGCCGGGGTCGATGCCTTCCCCGTCTGTCTTGCGACCACGGACACCGAAGAGATCATCCGGGCCGTCGAATTGATCGCGCCCACCTTCGGCGGCATCAACCTGGAGGACATCTCCGCCCCCCGTTGTTTCGAGATCGAGGACCGCCTCAAGGAGTCGCTCGACATACCGGTGTTCCACGATGACCAGCACGGCACCGCCGTGGTCACCATGGCCGCGCTCTTCAACGCCCTCGAAATTGTCGGCAAGCCGATCGAGGAGCTGCGGGTGCTGATGGTCGGTCTCGGTGCGGCCGGGATCGCCGTGACCAAGATGATGCTGGCGGCGGGACTCACCCATGTGGTCGGCTGCGACCGGGTCGGCGCCCTCTCCACCACCCGCGAGGATTATCAGTCCGGCGAGATGACCGGGATCAAGAAATGGTTTGCCGAGAACTCGAACCCGGACCATCTCCTTGGCACCCCGGACGAGGTGATCGAGGGCATGGATGTGTTCGTCGGCCTGTCCGGTCCGGGCGTGATTCAGCCCGATTCGCTCGGCAAGATGAACAAGGATGCGATCGTTTTCGCGATGGCAAACCCCGATCCCGAGGTCGCCCCGGAAGAAGCGGCGAAATACGTCCGAATCATGGCCACCGGGCGCTCGGATTACCCGAACCAGATCAACAACGTGCTCTGTTTCCCCGGAATTTTCCGCGGTGCGCTCGATGCCGGTGCGCCCCAGATCACCGAAGAGATGAAGATGGCCGCCGCCCGCGGGATCGCCTCCGTGGTCGGGGACGACCTCTCCGAGGATTACATAATCCCGTCTGTCTTCGACCGTGACGTGGCACCACGAGTGGCAGAAGCGGTGGTGCAGGAGGCGAAACGTTCGGGTGCGGCGCGGTTCAGTGTCGAGACCGGCGCTTTCACGAATCCCGGTTAGCCTCGGACCAGGGGTTGCCGGCGGTCAGTAGCCGCTCAGTCCCCAGCCCCAGATCACCTTGTCGACGCGATCGGCAATGACCCGGTTCCGGTGACCTCCGTCGCCGGTGGTCACCGTGTCCTTGCGACCGTTCTTTGAGTCGAGCACGTCGATGCCACCCCGGCCGAGCAGGCTCGATTTGCCCTGCTGCTGCCGTCGGCGACTGCCGATTACAAGATGGTCGTTGTGTTCGCTGCCTTCGAGGCTTTCCAGGGTCGGCAACAACTTCAGCGCCCTGGCGCAGCCCCCGGAAAAACGGGCGAAACCCTTGGCCAGATTGGCTTCCACCCCCCTCGGGGAACCGGCGAAAACCATGTTGTCTGCCCCCGGGCCACCGTCAGCGGTACCGCCGAGGCATGGGTTGAAGGTATGAAGCGAGTCGTGACCCGGACCCCCACGGGCGGTCACCCGGTCGTACAGCCTGATGTCGTCGCCGCCCCGGCGCCCGTCGAGCACGCTGCCGCTGCTGCCCCACTCACTCGAAATCTGGTCACGGCCCTTGCCGCCGAGCACCTTGTTTTTTCCGGACCCGGCGTTGATCGTCGTGGTCACGGTCGCCGGCACCGAGCCATTGACAGTTATCCGGTCACCGCCGTCGTTGCCGTAGATCAGCATGCCGTTCATCCTGTTTCGGTCAACCGGGCAGTAGATCTTCGGGCCGGGGCCCTGCTGGGGGGTGTAGCACTTGCCGGAGGGGAAGCCGTCCGATCCCAGGGAGACTTCGTAGCGGGAGTTCTTCCGGTCGTGGCTGACGCTGATCTGATCCGCAGCGTTGCTGCCAACGACGGTCAGCACTCCGGTGGGATCGATATCCACCATGGTCCGCGCGGGACTGTTTCCGGGTGATTCATCGCCGCAATTGCTCTGGTTCCGGACCCCGTCGCAGACGTTCCGGCCGAGGCCGCCATCGGCTTCGTCCTTGTCCTGGTACTGGCCGACTATGAAGTCGTCGCCGAGCCCACCAAAAAGCTGCTCGGTCGTACCTGGCCGACCGACGATCTGATCGTCGAAGGACGATCCGGTGACCATCTCGATGTCCGCAACCGTGTTTATGGCCCGGCTGCCCTGGGCATAGCCTGCGGCGAGGTTCACGTAGACGCCGGAGGTGCCCCGGTAACCGGGGGGTGCGTGGGCCGCGAATGAGATCAGGTCACGTCCGGAGCCCCCGTCGACCCGCGCCGCAGCGGTCGAGGTGGCGATGATCAGGTCGTCGCCACCGTTCGCGTACACCTTGGTGATCCCCGACTGGTAGATGATCGTGTCGTCGCGATCGGTTCCGAACACCCAGTCGTCGCCGGAACCACCGTCAAAGTAGGCGGGGCCGTTGACCGGCTTGCGGTCTGCCTTCAGGCGATCGTTGCCGCGTTCACCGAAGAGCATCTCGAAACGGCCGGATCTTGACCTGCCACCGTTTGAATAAAGGAAATCCGAGCCGTTGCCCCCTCGCAGCATGGATACGGATCCCCCCAGGGAAAAAATCCGGTCCGATCCGGTGTCACCGAGCAGCGTGTTCACCTCGCCGCTGTAATCGAAAATCCGGTCGTTGCCTCCGTCACCGTTGATGCGGTCACGGTCGGGCTTTCCTTTCGGATTCCTCTGCGGCCCCCCGTAAAGAAAATCGTGGCCGTGGGAGCCGATGATCACATCGTTGCCGAGACCGCCGTAGGCCTTGCTGAGATTGCTGCTGGGATGGAGGATTATGCGGTCGTTGCCGGGACCGGCGTCGGTCAATGACTTGCCTTTGCCTGCCTTGATCACCTGGCGGCCGTCACCCGAGCAGATCCGGCTGTACGGCTTGCCGATCACCGTGACCCGGTCACCCGCCACCCAGGTGACATCCTTGAACTTGAGGCGCACCGTCTTTCCGGAGCCACCCACGACCCGGTTGATCCGCTTGCCGAAGCACTTTTTCGGGCGGGCATCGGCATCCGGTGCTACCAGCGATACCGACAGGCAGGCGAGCGCCACCAGCAGGATTGCTGACCGCAGAATCGGGGAAATTGGCTTTATCTCACTCATTTGCTGACAAAAGGCTGCCATGGACCCGGCGCCGGACGGCCTTGCCATCTGTAACAACCTCGGCGGGCGTTTGATTCCCCGCGGCGTTCGCCACCGGTCGTCACCCTGCCTGTCGGGAACTCTAAACTAGCCCCGATGTCGCAATCGAACGCCCGGCCCGCCAGCCGGATCCTCGTAACCGGTGGCACCGGTCTGATCGGTTCCACCCTCAGCAACACCCTGATCGACCGCGGCGACACCGTGGTCGGGCTCAGTCGCGACCCGGCCCGGGCCAGTCGCACCCTCCCCCGGGTCGAATGGCATGGTTGGGAAGCGACCCGGGAACGGCCACCCCTCAAGGCCTTCGAAGGGGTCGATGCGGTCGTGAACCTGGTCGGGGAAAACGTCAACCAGCGCTGGAACGACGAAGTGCGGGACCGCATCGCCCGCAGCCGGATCAAGGCGACCCGCAACCTCGTTTCAACGATTGCCAGCCTGAAGGACCGGCCAAAGGCGCTGATCTCGGCCTCGGCGATCGGCTACTACGGAAACCGGGGCGATGAGCTCCTTTACGAGGATGCCGGACCCGGTGACGATTTCCTGGCCGGAGTCGTGGTCCGGTGGGAGGAAGCCGCCCAATCGGCCGAGGAGCATGGCCTGCGGGTGGTGAATATCAGGTCGGGGCATGTGCTTGATCCGCGCGGTGGCCTGCTCAAGGAACTGATGCTGCCGTTCAAGCTGGGTATCGGCGGTCCGATCGCCGGCGGCCAGCAGTACATGTCATGGATCCACCGGCATGACGAAGTCGGAATTCTTCTCTGGGCTCTCGGCGCAGAGGACGTATCCGGGCCGGTCAACGCAACCGCACCGAACCCGGTCACGAACCGCGATTTCTCGAAGGCTCTCGGTGACGAGCTTGGGCGCCCGTCCTTTCTGCCCGTGCCCGGCTTTGCCATCGACATCGTCAAGGGTGGCGGCATCGGCCACGCTGCCCGGGAGGGCCAGCGGGTCTACCCGAAGCAGGCGATTGACAACGGGTACCAGTTCAAGCAGCCGGAGCTTTCCGGCGCCCTGGCAAATCTGCTGGCCTGAGCGGGCCGCCGGTCAGCCGAAGAACACTTCGGCTTCGGCGTAAAGGGAGGCCGGAACGGTCTTCAGTTCCGCCACCGCCTCCTGCAGGGTCACCATCTTGATTTCGGTGCCGGTCAGGGCGGCCATGCGGCCCCAGTCGCCACGGTCCGCGGCGGCGACGGCATGAAGTCCGCAACGCGTGGCAAGTACCCGGTCAAATGCGGTTGGCGGGCCTCCCCGCTGAATATGGCCGAGGATTGTCGCCCGGGCATCCCTGCCGGTCCGCTCGCGAATCTGCGCTTCCAGCCAGTTCGCGACACCGCCCAGCCGGGCATGCCCAAAGGCATCGGTTGAATCATCGGCGGTTTCGGGAAAGCCACCGGCCGGCATCGCCCCCTCGGCGGCGACCACGATCGGGGCATGACCGGAAGCGAAGCGGCTTTCCACATGCGCGCAGACCTCCTCCAGATTGAATTCCTGTTCGGGGATGAGGATCACATCTGCGCCACCGGCCATGCCGGCGTGGAAAGCGATCCAGCCGGCGTGGCGACCCATCACTTCGACGATCATTGCCCGGTGGTGGCTCTCGCCCGTGCTCCGCAGGCGGTCGATCGCCTCCATCGCGATGTTCACTGCCGTATCGAAGCCGAATGTGTAGTCGGTGGCCCCGAGGTCATTGTCGATCGTCTTGGGGACCCCGATCACCTTTACACCGGCCTCGGTGAGGGCCCGCGCGACTCCGAGGGTGTCCTCGCCACCGATCGCGATCAGGCCGTCAACACCGGCTGCTTCCATGTTCGCGGCGATCTTCCCGATCCCGTCCTCGATCGAAAGGGGATTGGTCCGCGAAGAACCGAGGATCGTCCCCCCGGTCGCGACGAGGCCCCGCACATCTTCCGGAACCAGCGGCCGCAAGTCGTTTTCGAGTGGACCGCGCCAGCCATCGAGATAACCGGTGAATTCGTGGCCAAATTCCTTAGTGCCCCGGATCACCACAGCACGGATCACGGCGTTGAGGCCGGGACAGTCGCCCCCGCCGGTCAACAGCCCGATCTTCACCGGGTCAGTCCTTGTTCGGCCGGAGCGCCTTGCCCTTCTCAATCATCGGCTGGCTGACGTGAATCAGCACACCGACGAAGAGAACCCCGAAAAAAACGAGGCCGGCGACCGGGCCGCCCTGACCCTGCGAATAGGAAAAGACCGCAAGGCCGAGAGCGAGAAAGAGTGTGACCGGGATCAGCATTGCTGCGAATCCTAGCGAACGCCGGAGCGGGCCGAAGCCACCGCCTCGGCTGCCGCGGCGACGAACTGCCGGACCGCCGGGGCAGCCTCCCCGGGACCGGCCTCGGCCACGATCCGGACCAGCTTCGACCCGATGATCACGCCGTCGGCAATCTTCCCGACCGTGGCCGCGTGTTCCGGGGAACCGATGCCGAAACCCACCGCCACCGGGACGGCCGATTCAGCCTTCACTTCGGCGACGAGCTGCCCGAGGTGATCGGGAACTTCACTGCGTTCACCGGTCGTGCCGACGGCCGAGACAACGTAGACGAACCCTTCCGCCGCCTCGCAGATCCGGACCCGCCGCTCGCCAAGGGTGGTTGGTGCCACCAGCGGCACCACGGCCAGGCCCGATCCCGAAAGGCCGCTGCGGATCTGCTCATCCTCCCCGAGCGGCAGATCGGGGACGATCACCCCGGCCGCACCGGCCGCAACCGCCCGGGCACCGAAATCGGCCGGACCTCCACCCCCGAGGACGGAGTTTGTGTAGGCCATCAGGATCACCGGCACCTGCCCCGAAACTTCGCGGCAGGTCGCCAGCACATCATCGAGGCGGGTCCCCGCCTCAAGCGCCCGGGTTGCCGCCTCGTGGATCACCGGGCCGTCAGCCAGCGGATCGGAGAAGGGAACGCCGAGCTCGATCAGGTCCGCGCCGCCCGCGATATACGCCCGCGCTATCGCGGTGGCGGTTTCGCGATCCGGAAAGCCGCCCATCATGTAGGGCATCAACGCCGCCCGTCCCTGCTCCCCCGCCCTCCGGAAGGCCGCCGCAATACGGTCCGCACCGCTTTCCGAGCCGCTCATTCGAGCACCCCCAAGGCCAGCACCTCGGCCAGGTCCTTGTCCCCGCGCCCGGAGAGACAAACCAGATCGTAGCCCTCACCCAGGTCCTGTTCGCTGCTTCCTTCCCCCAGCAGCCAGGCGATCGCGTGGGAAGATTCCAGGGCCGGGATGATCCCTTCCAGTCGGCAGAGCTCCCCGAATGCCTGTACCGCCTGAGCGTCGGTGACCGACACGTACCGGGCCCGTCCCGAATCCCTCAGATGGGCGTGTTCGGGGCCGACGCCAGGGTAGTCCAGGCCGGCCGAAACCGAATGGGCCTCCAGAATCTGTCCTTCTTCATCGGTCAGAACCGCGGAAAGCGAGCCGTGGAGGACCGAGGTGCCACCGGCGCTCAGCGACGCGCCGTGCCGGCCAGTCTCGATCCCGTGTCCGGCCGCCTCGACCCCGATCAGACGGACTCTCTGGTCGGGGATGAATGCGGCGAAGGTCCCGATCGCGTTGGAGCCTCCGCCGACGCAGGCGATTACCCGTTCCGGCAGCGTCCCTTCCACGTTCAGCGCCTGCTCCCTCGCCTCGTCTCCGATCACCCTCTGGAGATCCCGCACCAGGTCGGGGAACGGCGCAGGCCCGACCGCGGAACCGAGGATGTAATGGGTGGTCTCGACATTGGCGACCCAGTCACGGATTGCCGCGCTGGCCGCTTCCTTGAGGGTTCTTGCGCCCGCCTCTACCGCGACCACCTCGGCGCCGAGCAGACCCATCCGGTCCACGTTGGGCTTCTGCCGCCGGATGTCCTCGCTGCCCATGAAAACGACGCATTCAAGGTCCAGCAGCGCACAGGCGGTCGCCGTGGCGACACCATGCTGGCCAGCCCCGGTTTCGGCGATAACGCGAGGCTTGCCCATCCGCCGGGTCAGCAGCGCCTGACCGATCGCGTTGTTGATCTTGTGCGCGCCGGTGTGGTTGAGGTCCTCCCGTTTCAGATACACCGGCCGACCGGTCCGCTCACTCAGCCGGGGGGCCAGATAAAGCGGTGACGGACGACCAATGTAGTCGCGCTGGAGCACCTCCAGCTCACCCAGAAAGACCGGATCCTCACGGGCCTCTGCCCAGGCCGCGGCAAGCTCGTCCAGGGCCGGGATCAAGGTTTCGGGCACATAGCGGCCACCGTAGGGCCCGAAGCGGCCCGGTAGCTCTCTACCTGCGATTCTGGCGCTATCCGGGCTCATGTCCCGGCCACCGGGGTGTACCTGGCTTCTTCCAGGAATGCGGCCAGCTTGCCGTGATCCTTGATTCCGGGGCGGGCTTCCACCCCGGAGGCGACATCCACCCCGTCCGGGCGGACCAGGCGAATCGCTTCCTTCACGTTTTCCGGGGTAAGACCACCCGCCAGCAGGAATGGCACCGGTGAATGATGCCCGGCCAGAAGATCCCAGTCGAAGGTCCGGCCGGTACCTCCGAAACGGCTTCCGCCGGCGGTGTCAAAGAGGTGAAAGTCGGCGAACCGGAAGGCGGTGCTCCGGTGGATGTCCGCCTTG
>JBGAOF010000093.1:0-7746 GCA_044221915.1 Solirubrobacterales bacterium | reverse complement strand
GCTTCGCCGAGCGCGCGATCGAGATCCTCGCTCCGTTCAACCCGGCGCTGGAGGTCGAGCGCGCAACGATCATGCGTTGGATCAACTCCGAGGAGGAGAGCTTCGGCCGCACCCTCGACCGCGGCAGCCAGCTCCTCGACCGGCTGATCGCCGACGCGCTCGCCTCGAACACGTCGTGGATCAGCGCCGACGCGGCCTTCGAGCTCCACGACACCTACGGGTTCCCCTACGACCTGACCCGCGAGATGGTCCTTGAACGGGGCCTCTCGGTTGACGACCAGGGATTCGACGTGCTCATGGAGCAGCAGCGAAACAGGGCTCGCAGCAATGCGGCCGGTGGCGCGGCAGGTACAGACCGGCACGAGCGGATTCTCGCCTTCGCGGCGGGTAGCCCCGCCACCGAGTTCGTCGGCTACCGATATCTGACCCAGGAAACCGGGATCGCTTCACTCGATCAGGTTGACGACAGCGCCCTGATCAAGCTGGAGCAGAGTCCGTTCTACGCGGAGGGCGGCGGCCAGGTCGCCGATTCCGGCCGGATTCGCTGGGATGACGGGGAAGCACGGGTCGAGGACGTGATCAGGATCGGCGAAGATCAGGTGCTTGAGATCAGGTCGGTGGGCGATGGTGAACCGGCCTGGCCTCCTGCCGGAGCGACGGTCGAGGCCCTGGTCGACCGGCAAGCCCGTTCGCGGACGATGTGCAACCACACCGCCACCCATCTGCTTCATGCGGCGCTACGGGAGCGGCTAGGAAGTCATGTCCACCAGGCTGGTTCGTCGGTCCGGCCCGAGAAGCTGCGTTTCGATTTCAGCCACGCCGAAGCGATGACCCCCGAAGACATCGAATGGGTCGAAGAGAGAGTGAACGGATGGATCAAGGACGCCGAACCCGTTCGCTGGATGGTCATGGAAAAACCGGAGGCCGAGAAACTTGGGGCGATGGCCCTTTTCGGCGAGAAATACGGTGATCTGGTCAGGGTGGTCGAGGTCGAGAACATCTCACGTGAACTCTGTGGCGGAACTCATGTCAGCAACACCGCCGAGATCGGGATATTCAAGATTGCCGGCGAAAGTTCATCGGCGGCCAACGTGCGACGGGTGGAGGCCCTCACCGGGCCGGCTGCGATCGACTGGTATCGAGACAGAGCCCGTGAGCTGGATGAGGTCGGACATCTGCTCGGTGACGCCCGTGACCCGGTCCGGGCGGCCCGCGACGCGGCCGGGAAGCTGGCCAGGGCCAGCGAGGGCGCCAGGCAGGTGGCCCGCCAGCAACAGGGCAAACTTGCGTCGGAGCTGGCTTCCACGGCCGAGACGGTCGGCGGGTTCAAGGTGATTCTGGCGGAGGTCCCGATCGGAAACCCGAAAGAGATCCTGGCCATCGCCAAACAGGCCCAGGCTGAATCCGGGGCCAGCGCTGTCCTGGCCGGTACCGATCCGGAATCGGGCAAGGTAGGGATGGTTGCGCTGCTTGCGGCCGAGGATGTGACCAGGGCCTCGGCCCGGGAGCTGATCGCTTCGGCTGCCCCGGAGATCGGCGGCGGCGGAGGAGGATCTGAGGAAATGGCACAGGCCGGCGGCCGCAGGAAAGAGGGCATCGCGGCAGCACTGGCGGTCGCCCGCAAATACCTGGAGTCGCGTTAGGTGCGCGTCCTCGCCCTCGATTACGGCACAGCCAGAATCGGCTGCGCGATTTCCGATCCGACCGGGACCCTGGCCACACCGATCGCCGCCATAGAGCCGCCCCTTGCCGACGAGGTTGCCCGGATCGCGCTTGATCGCGAGGTCGGGAAGATCGTGGTCGGGTTGCCGGTCTCTCTCAGCGGCGAGGATTCCGAACAGACCGGACTTTCCAGAACATTTGCCGACAACCTGAAGGACCTGCTCGACATCCCGGTCGAGACCTGGGACGAGCGGTTCACCACCAGGATGGCCGCCCGGACCAGACGGGAAACAGGCGCCGGGTCGGCCGAGGATTCGATCGCGGCCGCGCATCTGCTTGAGAGCTATCTCCAGGCAACGCTCCCCCAGAAGGATCTTTCGTGAGCGAGCGCTGGTTCGACGACATCCCCGAACATGATCCCAACGATCCGGAAGCGGTCGAGCGGGCGCTGCGGCGACAGGAGCGGGCCGCCCGCCGGAATCAGCCGGGCTCTCGCGGGAAGGGAAGAAAGCCAGCCGGCCCGGGCCGGTCCGGTAAGTTGCGCCCCTCCCGAACGGGCCCAGGCGGCCCGCGAAAAGGCCGGCTCGCGTTGGCCGCTGCCGCAGCCGTCGGGCTGGTCATCGTCATCTGGTTCCTGTTCGCACTGTTCCAGCCCTTTGCCGGTGACGGAGAGGGCGAGCCGTTCCCGGTCAAGGTGCCGGCCGGCGACAGCGTCGGCCAGATCGGCGACCTGCTGGCCAGCGAAGGGGTGATTTCCAACGCGACCCTTTTCGAGATCAGGGCCACACTCTCGGGCAAGCGGGGTGAACTGAACCACGGAGTGCATCAGTTCCGGAAGGACATGTCGTATTCCGCGGCGATCGACGAGCTGACCCGGACAACTTCAAAACGGACGATCACCGTCACGATCCCCGAGGGGCTCAGCCGGTCCGAGACCGCCGATGTGGTTGCGGCAGCCGGTATCCCCGGCGACTACATGGCCGCGTCGGTCAAGGTCAAAGGCTTCAACCCGGACGATTACGGTGCCCAGGGGCGGGCGGAGAACCTGGAGGGTTTTCTCTTCCCGGCAACCTACGAGATGAAACCCACCGCCGACGTCGAGGACCTGATCGACGAGCAGCTCCAGGCGTTCAGGGACAACATCGCCGGGGTCGACATGAAATACGCCCGGTCAAAAAATCTGACGGTCTACGACATCCTCACGATAGCGTCGATGATCGAGCGTGAAGTCTCTGTCCCGAAGGAAAGACGCACCGTCGCCGCGGTGATCTACAACCGCCTCAAGATGGGCGAACCACTGGGTATAGACGCGACGATCCGCTTCGCCCTTGACAATTGGACGGAACCATTGACAGAAGCCGATCTTGCCACCGATTCTCCGTACAACACCCGCCTGAACGGGGGGCTTCCCCCGGGGCCGATCGGCAATCCCGGGCTGGCCTCGATCGAAGCCGCCGCCAATCCGGCGAAAACCGATGTCTGGCTTTACGTGGTGAAGCCGGGTACCTGTGGTGAACATGTCTTTTCCTCCTCGCTCGAGGAGCACAACCGGAACGTCCAGAAGTACGAGGACGCGCAGGCCGAAGCCGGCGGCTCACCGACCGAGTGCTGATGCCCCGACTCGCCGTTCTCGGCCACCCGGTCTCGCATTCACGGTCGCCGGCGATGCAGAATGCGGCCCTTGCCCGGCTCGGGCTGGCGAACTGGAATTACGAGGCGATCGACGTACCGACGGAGGACTTCAGGGAACTGGTTTCCGGTCTGGCCGGGCGTGGCTTTGCCGGCGTCAACGTGACCGTCCCGCACAAGGAACTCGCCCTGGCGGTATCCGACCGGAGAAGTGAAGCGGCCGGGCAGATCGGCGCGGCGAACACCCTGACCTTCACATCGGCCGGAATCGAGGCAGACAACACCGATGCTCCCGGCCTCATCGACGCGCTCACGGAAGCGAGGGGCCTGCCCGGGGAAGGGACGGTGGCAGCCGACAGACCAGGCCTCGGGCAGTCGGCTCTGGTTCTCGGTGCCGGCGGGGCCGCCAGGGCGGTTGTCTGGGCGCTGGCCGGCGAGAAGATGCAGGTGGCTGTCTGGAACCGGACTTCTGCCCGGGCGGCGTCGCTGGCCGGAGAGTTCGGGGCGGAGGCAATCGAAGGGCAAATCGACCCGGCCGGATTCGATGTGATCGTGAACGCCTCCGCGGCCGGACTCGGAGGTGAGGATGCCCTGGCCGAGCTGCCCCTTGAGCCGTCGGGGTTTCGTCCGGGCCAGATCGTGGCTGACATGGTCTATGGCGCCGGGCCGGGAGCCCTGGTCGAGGCGGCGCGAAAAGCCGGTGCTCACACGGTCGATGGTCTTGAGATCCTTGTCCGGCAGGGAGCGAGGTCGCTGAAGATATGGACGGGGCAGGAGCCGGACCTGGATGTGATGCGGAAAGCAGCCCGTTCCTGAAGGGCACCGGATCCGTCAGGAACGGCTGATGATGATTGCGTCCGGCGGGGCGCCAGGGGCCCCCACCGGGTAACGACCCGGTGAGGCCGGAAGGATCAGGTCAAAATAGGCGGGCGCAAAAGGGTCAGCGAAACCGGCCAGGCCGAGACCGTCAATCTCGACCTCGGATCCCCGGTCGGACTTGACCGTCACGATCAGCCGACTGCCTGCTTTCACCCGGATTCTCTCCGGTTGCCGCCCGCCCATGACAACGGTCCGGGCGCTCACCGCGCGCTCCCCGTCCGGTCCGGATTCCCGCTCATTCCGGGAAGTGGACCGACCGGTGCCTTCGGAAGAAGGGCCGGTTGCGGCGCCGGTTCCCGTATTGCCCTCCGCACCGGTGACCGATGTCTCGCCGGTCTTCGGGTCCCCCGGCCGCGGTTCGCGCACCACCACCGCAAGCACGGAAGAAATCCCGAGCAGGACCAGCATGATGATCAGCAGACGCCGGGCAGCCATTTGCAGGGGGAGGGCCCCGGATCGATTGAGACAGCGGCGGACATACTTTGTCAATAGCCTAGGCGTCTCAATGAGTTTTCGATTCACAACAGCCGGCGAGTCGCATGGGCCGGGTCTGGTCACGATCGTCGAAGGACTCCCGGCGGGGCTTGAACTTGACCGTGAAACCCTTGACAGGGACATGGCCCGGCGCCAGCTCGGGCATGGTCGTGGCGGGCGCATGAAGATCGAGACCGATCGCGTGGAAGTCCGCTCGGGAGTGCGTCACGGCTTCACCATGGGAGGTCCGGTCGCCGCCCTTGTGGCCAACCGGGACTACAAGAACTGGGACGAACGCATGAACCCGTGGCCGATCGAGGGCGAGATACCGCCGGTCACCATGCCACGGCCCGGACACGCCGACCTCGTTGGCATGTGGAAGTACAAGCACCATGATCTGCGTCCGATACTCGAACGGGCAAGTGCCCGCGAAACGGCCGCCCGGGTCGCGGCAGGGGCGATCGCCCGCGCCTTTCTGAGTGCTGTCGGGGTGACTGTCCGCAGCCATGTGACCAGAATCGGGTCGGTGGTCGCGCCCGAAAGGACCGACCTGACAATCGGCGATTTCGAAGGCGTTGACGATGATCCGGTCCGCTGCCTGAACCCGGAAACCTCGGCCGCAATGGTCGAGGAGATCAACGTCCTGCGCAAGAAGAACGAGAGTCTGGGCGGGACCTTCGAGGTGCTCGCCTTCGGGCTGGTCCCCGGCCTCGGCAGCCACATTTCCTGGGAGGACCGGCTCGACGGCAGGCTCGCCCAGGCGATCTGTTCGATTCAGTCGATCAAGGGCGTTTCGATCGGCCAGGCATGGGATGTCGCGGGCCGGCCGGGTTCTGCCGCCCACGACGAGATCTTCTACAGCGACGAACGCGGCTACTACCGCGAGACAAACCATGCGGGCGGTCTCGAAGGTGGAATGACAAACGGCATGCCGCTCTCGGTTCACGCGGCGATCAAACCGATCTCGACCATGACCAAGCCCCTGCGTTCGGTTGATACCGCGACCAGGGAGCCGGCCCAGGCGCATAAGGAAAGGACCGACTCGACGGTTGTCCCCGCGGCGGCGGTGGTCGGCGAGGCGATGGTTTGCCTGACCATGGCCAAGGCCTACCGCGAGAAGTTCGGTGGCGACCACATGGATGACGTGCGAGATGCGATCGTCGCCTACAAGGACCGGATCGACTGGCGATGATCTGCCTTGTCGGGTTCATGGGCGCCGGCAAGTCGACGGCCCTGGTCGAACTCGCCGGACGCGGACTCCATTCGGTTGACGCGGATTCACTGATCGAAGAACGGGCCGGCCGCCCGATCGCCGATCAATTCGACCATGGCGGTGAGGCCGCCTTCCGGGAGCTGGAACGCGAGGTGGTGCTTGAGGCTCTGGCCGATCCGGCGATCGATGTTCTCGCCCTGGGCGGCGGGGCGGTCGAGTCGGAGGCGATCCGGGAAGGGCTTGCCGCCCCCGGCAACACGGTTGTCTGGCTGGAAATCACCGCCGATGTGGCCTGGCGCCGGGTGCGCAACTCAAGGCGGCCGCTGGCCCGGGACGAAGCGGCCTTTCGTGCCCGCTTTGCCGCGCGCCAACCGCTTTATGACGCGGTGGCTGATGTGATCCTGCCGGGCGTGGCCAGGCGGGTCTGGGACCGGGCGTTCGACGCGGTCTGGGGCATGGAGAACCTGCCCGAAGGCACACGCATGTTCTGGGCCGAAAGCCAGGGCGGTGAGTACCCGGTCTACGTGGGGCGTGAACTCCTCGGTTCGGTCCTGTTTGACCCTGAATCGCCGGCGATGCCCGGGAGCGGAAGATCCTTCTGCTTCTCCGATACCGCCGTTGTCTCACACTACGGTGACCGGCTCGGGGAGCTGGCCGGCACCCTCGCTGTGCCGCCGGGGGAAACCGCCAAGTCGATGGCCCGGCTCGACGAATCGTTGCGCGAAATGGCGCGCCTCGGGGTAACGAGATCCGACCGGCTGATCGCGCTCGGTGGTGGTGTCGTCGGCGACCTCGCTGGTTTTGCGGCCCATACCTACCAACGTGGGATCCCCGTCGTGCAGGTGCCGACCACCTTGGTCGCCCAGGTGGATTCGGCCTACGGGGGCAAGACCGGGGTCGACCTCCCCGAAGGGAAAAATTACGTCGGCGCCTTCCATCTGCCGTCGGCCGTGATCAGCGACGTGGACGTTCTGGCGACGCTGCCGGCGGCCGAGCTCACAGCCGGCCTGGCCGAGGTAGTGAAGACGGCGCTGCTTGCCGGAGGCGGTCTCTGGGATGAGGTTTCCGCGCTTGAACCCGGCGAGATCCTGGCCCGGGCCGACCTGATCTTCTCCTGCGCCCGATACAAATGCGCCGTGGTGACAGCCGATGAGCGCGATACCGGACTGCGGGCGCAGCTCAATCTGGGCCACACGATCGGCCACGCGATCGAGTCGGTGACCGGCTATCAGCGCTACCGACACGGTGAAGCGATAGCCCTCGGTCTGCTCGCCGCTCTGCGTCTGTCCGGAGCCGACCGGCTGCGGGAGCAGGTCAGGGAATGGAATCTCAGGCATGGCCTGCCGGTCGAGCTTGATCCCTCTCTCGATCCGGTCGAGATCGTCAAGGCCGTCCAGTTCGACAAGAAGAAGACCCTTCGCGGAGTAGGGTTTGTCCTCTTGAACGTGCCCGGACAGCCACTGATCGACCGGACGGTTGAGGATTCTGCCGTTCTGGCCTCGGTCGAGGAGCTCCTGCCCTGATGACCGGAGGCGAAGCTTGAGCCGCGCGACCAACCGCATCGCCATTCTCCACGGGGTGAATTTCGATGTCCTCGAGAAGCGCGACCCGGACCTGTACGGTGGCATCAGCCTCGCCGAGCTTGAGTACCGGATTGGGGCATTTGCCGGTGATTTGGGACTCGAACCGATTTTCTTCCAGTCGAATTCCGAGGCCGAGTTCTGTGGCTATCTGCACCGGGTCGGAGAGATTGCCGATGGCGCTGTGCTCAACGCCGGGGCCTGGACCCACTACAGCAGGGCGATCGGTGATGCGTTCGCGGTTGACCCGGTTTTGGCGGTGGAGGTCCACCTTTCCGCCGTGGAAAGCCGCGAGAAGTGGCGCCAGGT
>JBGAOF010000092.1:0-7759 GCA_044221915.1 Solirubrobacterales bacterium | reverse complement strand
GATCGCCGTCCTCCCGCAGTAGATCGAGAAGGCAGAAGTGGGCAATTATCGCCTCCAACTGCCTTTTCGATTCAACTGGCCGGGGGTCTCGAGCACGGGCGTCTCGGGCAGCTTGGCGGGGCCTTCGATTCAACTGGCCGCTTGTCGGCCGCCGGAACCCGCTCGCCCGCGATCAGGGAAGATGGCGGGGTGAATTCGTCCGGGCCGTTTCCTGTTGTGGTTCTCGCCTCCGGTGGAGGGACGAATCTCCAGGCGATCCTTGACCGGCTGCACGGGCAGGGCGAAGTCGAGGTGGTCGGGGTCGGTTCCGACAAACCAGGAGCCCGGGCGCTGGAACGAGCTGCCACGGCCGGGGTGCCGACCTCGGTATTCCCGCGGGATGACTATCCCGACCGGGAGGCGCGCGACCAGGCGATGGCCGACTGGATTCAGTCGACCGGGGCAAGACTGGTCGCTCTGGCCGGATACATGCAGCTGGTTTCACCCGGCTTCGTCGAACGGTTCCGGGGGCGGATCGTCAACGTTCACCCCGCCCTGCTGCCTTCGTTCCCCGGACTCGACGCGATCGGGCAGGCGCTCGACCAGGGCGTGAAGGTGACCGGCGTGACCGTCCACTTCGTCGATGAGGGAACCGACACCGGTCCGGTGATCAGCCAGCGGGCGGTGGAAGTTCCCGCAAATTGGGACCGCGATGAACTCGAGACGGCAATCCACGCGGTCGAGCATGAGATCTACCCCGAGGCGATCGGCATGATTGCCCGTGGCGAAGTTAGGATCGCCGACGATGAACCGCGCAAGGTTCACGTTTCAAGGAAGTGAAGCCGGCAGTCTCCCGGGCACTTCGAAAGCGACAAGAGGGCAAATATGGACAACATGGATCCGACCAACGGACCGGTGAAGGTCAGGCGAGCCCTGATCTCGGTCTCGGACAAGACCGGTCTGGCCGACTTCGCGAAAGGGCTGGCTGAACTCGGGGTTGAGATCCTTTCCACCGGGGGGACCGCCAGGGCGCTGCGTGAAGCCGGGCTTGAGGTGATCGATGTGTCGGAATTCACCGGCCAAAGGGAAATCATGGACGGCCGGGTCAAGACCCTCCACCCGAAGATCTATGCCGGGCTGCTGGCCCGCCGATCCGACCCCGCGCACATGGATGTCCTGGAAGAGGAAGCGATCCCGCCGATCGACCTGGTCTGCGTCAACCTCTATCCCTTCGAGCAGACGATCGCCCGGGAGGACGTCGGGCCACAGGAAGCGATCGAGAACATCGACATCGGCGGCCCGACCATGATCCGGGCCGCGGCCAAGAACCACGAGGACGTCGTCGTGCTGGTCAAGCCGGAGTGCTACGACGCTGTGATCGAGGAAATCAACGAAACCGGCGGTGAGGTTTCCGCCTCAACCCGGCATTGGCTGGCCAACGAAGCATTCGCCCAGACCGCCCGGTACGACGCCGCCATCTCGGCCTGGTTCTCCGAGTCCTACGAAGCCTTTCCCGAGCACCGGGTGCTGGCCTTCGAGAAACTGCTCGACCTTTCCTACGGCGAGAACCCGCATCAGCGGGCAGCCCTCTACTCGCAGGTCGGCCTCGAAAGCAACGTGCTGAGCGGCATGTCAAAGCATCACGGCAAGGCGCTCTCGTTCAACAACGTGCTCGACCTCGATTCCTGCCGCAAGCTGCTGGCCGACCTCGACGGGCCGGCCTGCGTGATCGTCAAACACAACAACCCCTGTGGTGTCGCGCTCGGGGATTCCGGTCTCGACGCCTACGAACGGGCCCGTGACTGTGATCCGGTATCCGCCTACGGCGGCGTGATCGCGATCAACCAGGTGGTGGATGTGCCCCTGGCCGAATCTCTGCACAGAAACTTCGTTGAAGTGCTGGTCGCGCCCGGCTATGAGCCAGCCGCCCTCGAAGTGCTTCAGCAGAAAGAGAACATCCGCATCTTCACCGATGAAGCATCCCCCTTCCCCGACCCTCAGGAGAAGGACATCAAACGTGTCCGTGGCGGGATTCTGGTGCAGGACCGTGATGGCGAGCCCGAACGGCGGGAGATGATGGAAGTCGTGACCACGACCCAGCCCTCGGAGCAGGCCTGGACCGACATGCTCTTCGCCTGGACCGTCTGTCGCCATGTCAAGTCGAATGCGATTGTCTTCGCCAAGGACGGCGCAACCCTCGGGATCGGGGCCGGTCAGATGAGCCGGGTCGATTCAAGCCGGATCGCGATCGAGAAGTGCCGGGACGCGCACGGCGACGAGGCCGGTGACCTGCTGGCCGGCTGTGCGATGGCATCCGATGCTTTCTTCCCCTTTGCCGACGGTCCGATGGTCGGGATCGAAGCCGGAGCAACCTCGGTCATCCAGCCCGGTGGCTCAAAGCGCGACGGCGAAGTAATCGAAGCCTGCGACGAGACGGAAACGGCGATGGTCTTCACCCGACACCGCCACTTCCGGCACTGAGTCGGCGACCGACGCAGTGAGCCGCCTGAACCGCATCCGTGACACCGCCGTCGGGATGCGGGCGATGCGACGAGCCCACGAGCGCGAATACTGGCCGCCGGAACGGATGCGGGAACATCAGGCTTCGGCCCTGGCGGCGCTGGTTGCCGATGTCGCCAGCCGCTCGCCTTTTCATCGTTCCCGCCTCACCCCGCATGTCGATCGTGACGGGTCGGTTGATCTCGCCGCGCTACCGACCCTCGGGAAAGCCACCCTGATGGGGAATCTCGACGATGCGCTTTGCGACAGCCGGCTCCGGGGCCTTGACCTTCATGCCCACCTGCTCGACGACGAACCGGTGCTTGGTGAATACCGGGTGATGGCTTCAAGCGGTTCGACCGGGACCCCCGGCCTCTACATTTATTCGCGGTCTGACTGGACCGGCCTTCTCGCCAACTTCTTGCGCTACGCGGAGGTCGGGGGGATCAGGCCTCGGCTGCCCCGGCTGAGGATCGCCGGGATCGGCGCGCCTTCAAGGGCCAGCATGACCCGCCGGGTCGCCGAATCAATTGACATCGGCCTTCATCGCATGCTGCGGCTCTCGGTCCGTGACCCTCTGCCGGAGATCGTGGCCGCCCTCAACTCGTTTCGGCCCGATGCGATGAACGTATACCCCTCGGTTGCGGCACTGCTCGCCGACGAACAGCTGGCTGGTCGCCTGCGGATCTCGCCACGGGTCATGTCCACGAGCAGCGAGATGCGTACGCCCGAGATGACCGAGCGGATCGAACGGGCATTCGGAATCCGGCCGTTCAACCTCTACGGGACGAGCGAGGGGCTGTGGGGAGTGGAATGCGAGCATCACCAGGGGATTCACCTGTTCGAGGACTGGTGCATGGCCGAGAACGTGGACATGGACGGACGGCCGGTACCCGACGGTGAACCCGGTGCCCGGCTGCTGATCACCAACCTTTTCAACCGCACCCTGCCGCTGATCCGGTTTGAGGTATCGGATGTGGTTGCGATCGAACGCGGGACCTGCGCCTGCGGGCGCACCCTCCCCCGCCTTCAGGCGGTTGAGGGGCGACTCGACGACATTCTCTACCTGCCGGGTCGTGATGGCAACGAAGTGACGGTGCATCCGAGCCAGTTCTCGTTCATCGCCGCCAGACCGGGCGTGCGCGAGTTCCAGCTGGTTCAGCGGCGCGAAGAGATTCTCGTCAGGCTGGTCCTCGGCGAAACCGCGGCATCCGACACCGCCGCCCAGGTGGTGGAAGCGGTGACCGGACTGCTGGACTCGCTCGGCGTGCGTGACCCTGACGTCAGGGCCGAACCGGTGCCACCGATCGAGCGGACCGCCGCCGGCAAGCTGAAAATGGTGGTCAAGGAAGAACCTGCGGGCGAGGGCGGGTAGGGTCCGGTCCGAGCGCCTGTCTTCACTACCCCGAATCACCGAAGGAGCAGCAATGAACAACGTGAATGTCCAAGCCGTGGAAGAGTTCGCAGCGAAGGCCGGGGCGGATCCTGCGGCGGCGATCAACCCGGTCGCGTTCACCGGCGAGTTTCAGACCGAGGATGGATCGGCCCAGTTTCGCGGGGTGATTCCTTTCCCCGGCGGCGAGGTCGTGTTCGAGGCGGACTTCCCGCCGCCGATGGGCGGACAAGGCGCCGCCCCCAACCCGCTCGCCTACTGTTTCTGGGGTGGGCTCGCCTGCTACGCGATGACTTTCGCCCAGGAGGCAGCGCGGCGCGGGGTTGAACTGCGGGCGCTGCGGGCCCGGGTCGAGGCGAAGGTGAACCTGAGCCGGGCTCTCGGGGTGAGTGATGATCCGCCGGTCGATGGAATCAACTGGAATCTGGAAGTGGATTCCGATGCCAGCCCCGCGCAGATCCAGGAGCTGAAAGAGATTTCCGACGAGCGCTGCCCGGGCGCCTACTGCATCCGGAACCCGATCCCGCTGAACACCACCGTGAGCTGAGCGTCCGCCGGACTGACACCGGGGCCGCGGGAATGGCAAGATTCCCGGGCCCCCTTAGCTCAGTTGGTTAGAGCTGCAGGCTTTTAACCTGTGAGTCCTCGGTTCGAATCCGAGAGGGGGCATTTCACAGTCCTCGCACCGCGAGCCGGGCAGCTGACGCCGGCCTCGACCGCACTCCGGTTCAGCCCAGCCCCGGCAGGCCTTCATCGGGGGTGCTGGCTTCGGCATAGAGGCGCTTGGGGATGCGGCCGGCCGCCCGGGCGGCGTGGCCGGCCTCGACAGCATGTTTCATGGCGCCGGCCATCAGCACGGGGTCAGCGGCCCTTGAGACCGCGCTGGCAAGCAGCACCGCATCACAGCCGAGCTCCATCGCCAGAGTTGCGTCGGAAGCAGTGCCGATTCCCGCGTCAAGGATCACCGGGATTCCTGCGTTTTCGACGATGATCGAGATGTTGTACGGGTTGCGGATCCCGGCTCCGGAGCCGATCGGCCCGCCGAGCGGCATCACCGCCGCACAGCCTGCCGCCTCGAGCCGGGTGGCGAGGATCGGATCGTCGTTGGTGTAGGGCAGAACCGTGAAACCGTCCCCGACCAGCTCCTCGGCGGCTCTCAACAGTTCGGGGGCATCCGGGAGCAAGGTCCGGTCGTCGCCGATCACTTCAAGTTTCACCCAGTCGGTGCCAAAGGCTTCACGGGCCAGCCGGGCGGTCCGGACCGCATCCCGGGCGGTGTAACAACCGGCGGTGTTGGGTAGCACGAAAAGGCCGAGATTCTCGATCACTTCCATCACCGAGCCCTGCGCGTCGGGGTCGAGCCGACGGAGAGCAACCGTGATGATCTCGGTCCCGGATGCCGCGAGGGCTTCCTCCATCGTCCCCAGGGAGCGGAATCCACCACTGCCGGCGATCAGTCGGGATTTCCAGGTCCGGCCCCCAAGCTGCCATCCGCTGGAACCCGCCTCACCGGAACCGCCCTGAATCGCCGCCACCACCTCGATCGAGGATCCTTCGCCCGGAATGGTGTCATCCCAGGCGGAACGGGGAACGACCTCGCCATCGACCGCTACCGCCACACCTCGAAGATCGTCCGGCAGACGCTCGGCCGCCACCAGGCCGACCAAGTCGGTAACCGGGGTCCCTGCCTCGACTTCGGTTTCCCTGCCGTTGAGCTCGACTTTCAATTCGGGACCCCCGGTTCGTTGAAACGTCCCGGGTTGGCCGCGGCGAGACCTTCCGGTTCCCTGCCCTCGGTCAGGTCGGCGATCGCCCGGGCGGTAACCGGGGCGAGCAGGATGCCGTTGCGATAGTGCCCGGTGGCGAACAGCAGGCCCTCGACGGCGGACCTGCCGATCAGGGGAATGTTGTCCGGGGTGCCCGGCCGGAAACCGGCGATCGCCCCGACAAACTCCATTTCCGCGACATCCGGAAGCAGCCGGTACGCCTCCCGGAGGAGCTCATGGACTCCCCCTCCGGTCACCCGGCTGTCGAAGCCCATCTCCTCCACGGTGGCCCCGACAATCAGACGGCCGTCGGGGCGCGGTGCCAGGTAGACCCGCTCCGAACCGAGGATGCGCTCGCAGGCCGGATCATCGGCCGACCCGCGAAGTTCGACCACCTGGCCCTTGACCGGGCGCACCGGCGGCCGCAACCCGGCAGGCAACCATTCGGACACCCCGGCTTCAGCTCCGGGGGCTGCCACGACAACCGGGGCCCGGAACTCCCCGGCGGAAGTCTCGACCCCGGCCACCTGTCCGGAATCTCCCCGCAGGAGGGCGGTCACTTCTGCCGGGATGACCCCCGCGCCGGCTGCTTCCAGCCCCGCGGCGATCCCGGCCGCCAGCGCCCGCGGGTCAACCACCGAGTCTTCCTCAACCAGGACCGCGCCGGCCAGGGACGGGCTCAACCCTGGCTCCAGGTCCCGGGCCGCCATCGGCCCCAGCCAGGCTGTTTCAAGCCCGTGACTGCGCTGGAGGCCGGCGATCCTCTTCAGTTCCCCGGCCTCGTCGTGGTCGAGTGCGACATGCAGGGCGCCGGTCAGGCGGAAGCCGGCGTCGCAACCGGCTGCCGACTCAACCGAATCCACAAATCCGGGGTAGAGCGCCCGTGAACGAAGGTTCAGTTCGAGCAGTTCCGGTTCACCGAAATCGAGCTCGCCAACCGGAGCGAGCATTCCGCCCGCAACCCGGGTCGCCCCGCAGCCAGGTGTTCGCTTCTCGAAAACCCTGACCTTTGCCCCGCGGGCCTGCAGCTCCCACGCGCAGGCCAGCCCGATGAGGCCGGCGCCGACCACGATCACATCGCTACTGGTTTCCTGTTTGGCTGAATTCATCCGGTTCCTGCGGAGCCGGCTGCCCTTTCCCTTCACGCCGGAATTACCCGGATCAGGTTCAGGCGGTCGGTAGCTTTGTCGCCACCCTCTCAGCCCGGACTTTCGGGCTCCCGCAGGTGGCTTCCATGTTACCGCCGTCTATGCTCCGGCGCATGAGCTTTGAACCGAGCGAAGGAGCAGGAAACCTGAGGCGGGAGAGGCTGCGAACCGCGCGGCTCTACTTCGTCTGCGATGCCACCCCTGGAGGCCGGGATCCGGAACCTCTGTTGCGGGCCGCGCTCGACGGTGGGGTCGACATTGTCCAGCTAAGGGAGAAGGAGGCCGGGACCCGGGTGATTGAGCGGGCGGCGGACACCTTCCGACGGGTCTGTGACACCTACGGAGTCCCCTTCATTCTCAATGATGATCCCGAGCTTGCTCTCGCCGTGCGGGCCGACGGGGTGCATGTCGGCCAGGATGATCTTCCGGTGGCCGACGTCCGCGAGATCATCGGACCGGACCGGCTGGTTGGCCTCTCGACCCATTCGACAGAACAGGTGAACGACGCCCATGAGGTGGTTCGCGATGGAACGGTCATTGACTACATCAGCGTCGGCCCGGTCCATGAAACCCCGACCAAGCCGGGACGACCTGCCACCGGCCTTGAACTCGTTGGAGATGCCGCCCGCACAGCTACGTTGCCGTTCTTCGCGATTGGTGGAATTGACAGCGGGAACGTGGTCGAAGTGCTCGAAGCCGGGGCGCGGCGGATCTGCGTGGTGCGATCGATTCGTGACTCGGCCGATCCTGCCGCGACCGCTACCGGTCTCAGGCGCTCCTTTGCGGCGGTGGGCAGCCGGGTGGCTCCCGGTGGATGACGTAACCGAAAAGCGGCCGGAGCGACGCAAGGCCCGTACCGGCCGCTCCGCCGGGGACGGCAACGGCAAGGTATCTCCGGGCGAAGGTATGAAGGCCGGGTACGCCCGGGCAGAACGAAAGAACCAGGCCGCCCGGGAAGCCCTTGAACCACTTGC
>JBGAOF010000091.1:0-7797 GCA_044221915.1 Solirubrobacterales bacterium | reverse complement strand
GATGGCGTGAGGCAACTTCGGGAACGACTCCGCCGTAGCGCTCGTGCTCGGCCTGGGACGAGATCACATTGGCCAGTACCTTCCCGCCGTCGAGCACCGCGGCGCAGGTGTCGTCGCAGGAGGTCTCGATCGCCAGCAGGGCCATCCTAGAACCGGCCGGTGCCCTCGCCGGGCAGGTCTTCCAGTGGCACGCCGGCGAGCCGGGGGTCACCCTTCCACATGATCAAGGCGTCCTCGCCGTTGTCCGGGTAGTAGCCGTGTCGCAGGCCGCGGCAGGAAAAACCGAACCTCTCGTAGAGCGCGATGGCCGAGCGGTTGGTCGGTCGCACCTCGAGCGTGACGGGCTCTTGATCCCCGACCTTTCCCAGGGCGCCAACCAGCAGCTCGGAAGCGATCCCGAGCCGACGCATTTCCGGTGCGATCGCGACATTCATCAGGTGCCAGGCCAGGTCGTAGCGGGAGAGGATCAGATACCCGGCCAGCTTGCCGTCGACTGTCGCGGCCAGCGCAACGGTGTCCGGCTTCGACATCTCAAGGGCGAACATTCCGACCGACCACGGACTGTGGAAGGACCGTCGCTCGATTGAGATCACCATCGGCAAGTCCCGGTGACCGAGCTCGCGGATTTGTGGCCGGACCGCCCCTGACCGGAGCGCAGAATGTGGCTCAGTTGCTGCTGTTGCTGTCTCGTTCAAGCCAGAGCTGGGCATCCGGGTTTCTCAGGTAGAGGGGTTTGAGGGTTTCGGGTCCGACCGTTTCCGCGGCCAGGCCCAGTTCACAGAAAGGGCTTCCGCCCAACTTGTGGACCGGTGATCCGGCCGGCTCTATCTCTAACCCGGCCCGGACCAGTTCGTCGCGGAATCGTATCGCCCCGGGCCCCGCAACCCGGGGGGCCGCACCGCCCCCGGGGAGGTTCCGGAGCATTTCGGCAAGATCCTCCGGGCTGCTGGTGAACGGTTCACCCACACCCCCGCCGCCCGCCGGGCAAAGCGCCCCGAAAACCTCGCCCCGACGAGCATCGACCAATGGCACAATCAGGGAATCCCCGGTTTCGGCTCCAATCGACCTGGCCAGTGCCGCCAGGGTCGGGATACCGACCACGGTGCTGCCGCTGCTGGCCGAGAGACCAGCCGCGGTCGCGACCCCGATCCGGATCCCGGTGAAGATGCCGGGGCCGATGCCGACCGCGATGCGTTCAACCTGGTCCCATCCCCCGAGAGCGGAGACTGCGTCTTCGATCATTTGCAGCAACGCCCGGCCGTGAACCGGATGCCTGTCGTCAGGGGGCAGAACACGCTCGTAGACGAGGCGGCCTTGATCGGCGGCAGCGACCACAGTGTCATCGGTGGCCGTGTCGAAAGCAAGTATTTTCACGCCCGCCCCCTGTAGGCTGACGCGAAGCAACGACTATTAGCAGCCGCCGAACAGACTGGAGCATTCTTGATGATTAGGAGCAGGAAACTGGCCACGGGCCTCGCAATTCTCGCAGCGGCAGGCCTCGGGGTATCCGCCGCCGGCTGCGGCGACTCGACCTCCGACCAGGTGAACGACGCGCTGGACAACGTGAACAAGCAGCTGGATAACGCCAACAAGCAGATCGAGAAGGCAAACCAGAACGCGCAGAAGCAGCTTGACCAGGCCCAGCAGAAGCTGGACCAGGGGAACGCCCAGCAGAAGATCCAGGATACCCAGAAGCAGCTGGAAGAAATCCAGCAGCAGGTCCAGGATGCGACGGGCGGGGGTCAGTAGGGGGTTTCAAGCCTGATCCGCCGGCTTTCCGGATCAACGTGCTCGATGGCCACCCGAATCGTCCGGGTGGCCATCGAGGCAAGTTCCCCGGCTGTGTCACCGGGCCATTCGACGAAGGTCGCCTGGTCAGACCCGAAATATCCGGAGAGAAGCCCGGGATCTTCGTCTTCGAGGGGTCCCAGCCGGTAGAGATCCAGATGCGAAACCGGGAATTTCTGGTCCGGGCCTTCGTAGCGACGGCCGATAGTGAAGGTGGGCGAAGGTATCGGACCCTTGACCCCGAGTTCACGCATCGCAGCCCGGATCAAGATTGATTTGCCGGCCCCTACCTCGCCGCTGACCAGGATCAGATCCCCCGGCAGCAAGCCGCGGGCCAGCCGACGGCCGGCCTCCCCCGTCTCTTCCGGTCCTTGAGCGGTGAGTTCTTCCGGCCGCTCTTCCGGAAAGCCCGACATGCCTTCAGCCTATAATTGCCGGTGGCCGCCACCCGGATGTCCGGGGGAGGACCGGAAAACCTTGTGTATCCCACTCGATCCGTCTGGTATCACCGAAAGGGAACTGGAACGGCAAAATGAATCCTTCACTCACAGGCCCAGAAGCGCCCGTAATCATCGGTTCCGGCCGGGTTGGCGGTTCGCTGGCTGCGGCAGCCCGGCGGGCCGGGCTGGAAGTCGAGTTGCGTGACCGGAGCCACGGCCTGGACGGCCTCGGCGGCCGCGTGGTCCTGCTCTGTGTTCCCGACCAGGAGATCGCCACCCTGGCGAACCAGATTGGAGCAACCCCGGAACGTCCCGGGCCGGTGGGCCACACAAGCGGGGCGACGGAGGTCAGCGCCTTGCTCGGGGCCGGCACGGCGGAAACCTTTTCGATTCATCCCCTGCAGACCATCCCCGACAGCGAAACCGACCTCCGCGGATGCCCGGCCGCGGTGGCCGGCGCAACGGCTGAGTCGCTTGAAGTTGCCAGGGAGCTTGCGAGACTGACCGGCATGGCGCCATTCGAGATCGACGAGGCCGACCGGGTGATTTACCACGCGGCCGCGAGCATCGCCTCCAATTTCCTGGTCACGATCGAACAGACCGCGGCCGGGCTGCTCGGCTCGGTCTCTGACAGGGATCCGCGGGAACTGCTCGGGCCGCTGGTCCGCAGCAGCCTCGGCAACTGGCTGGAGCGTGGCCCGGCCGCGCTCACCGGCCCGATCGCCCGCGGCGACGAAGCGACCGTGAGTGCCCACCGCGAAGCACTGGCCGACCGAAGGCCCGACCTGCTCCCGTTCTACGACGCAAACGCAGAACGCACGAGGGATCTCGTCCGCGAAGCAGGCAGCGGATGAAGTTGCTGCGCACACCAGCCGAGATGCACGACCTTCGTGACGAGCATCGCCGGCTCGCCCGGAGCGTCGGCCTCGTCCCGACCATGGGATACCTCCATGAAGGTCACGGTTCGCTCCTCGCGGCAGCCCGGGCCGAATGCGAAGTGGTCGTGATGAGCCTTTTCGTGAATCCGACCCAGTTCCGGGCCGGTGAAGACCTCGCCAGCTACCCCCGGGACGAGGCCCGGGACCTGGCGATCGCCGAAGCGGCGGGGGTCGACATTGTCTACGCGCCGTTGCCGGATGACATCTACCCTGCCGGCTTTGCCACCCGGGTCGAGGTCGAGGGCCTTACCGAGGTGCTTTGTGGCAGCGAGACCAGTCGTGGGGCCGGCCACTTCGCCGGGGTCACCACAATTGTCGCCAAACTGCTCAATGCGGTGGACCCGGACGCGGCCTACTTTGGCCAGAAGGATGCCCAGCAGGCGACCGTGATCCGGCGAATGGCCGAGGACCTCGAGTTCCGGACGCGAATCGTGATCCTGCCCACCGTCCGGGAGCGCGACGGGCTGGCCCTCAGTTCCCGCAACGCCTACCTTTCACCGGCCGCCCGGGAAAAGGCCTCGGCGATCTGGGCATCGTTGCTTGAAACGGAATCGGTTTTCGCCGAAGCCGGGCTCGAGGCCGCCCTGAAAGCCGGTCGGCGACACCTGGCCGATTCCGGCATCACGCCCGAATATTTCGAGGCCCGCTATCCGGGGACCCTCGACCTCGCTGACGGCGAAGGCAGCGATCCGATTCTTGTCGCCGTTGCCGCCCAGGTTGACGGAACCCGGCTGATCGACAACATTTTGATCGAACCAGAATCAGACACAAGGAGGACATCATGAGTTCCGGAGTCCGCGAAGAGAGCGGCCAGCGCCGCCCGGTCACCTTGACCCGGCTGAGAGAAATGCACGAGGCCGGCGAAACGATCGCGATGATCACCGCCTATGACTTTCCGTCCGCCCAGGTGATCGAGGAGGCCGGCGCCGACATCGTCCTGGTGGGTGACTCCGCCGCAAATTGCGTGCTGGGCTACGACTCGACCGTGCCGGTCGGCATGGACGAAATGACGATCCTGACGAAGGCGGTACGCCGGGGCCTGAAAACCCCGTTCCTGGTCGGGGATCTTCCCTTTGGTTCCTATGAAGGTTCGAACGAGCTGGCGGTAGCCAGCGCCCAGCGACTGGTCAAGGAGGCGGGCTGCGATGCCGTGAAACTGGAAGGTGGCGGGACAAAAAAAGAACGGGCGCGGGCAATCATCGGGGCCGGAATACCGGTGATGGGTCATGTCGGTCTCACTCCCCAGACGGCCACCGCCCTGGGCGGCATGAAAGCCCAGGGGCGCACGGCCGACCGGGCGATCAAGGTGGCCGAGGACGCAATCGCGCTCGACCACGCCGGCTGTTTCGCGATCGTGATTGAGGCGGTGCCGGAAGCGGTGGCCGCGATGATCGTGGCCAGGCTCGATGTCCCGACCATCGGGATCGGTGCCGGCAACGCCACCTCCGGGCAGGTTCTGGTGCTGCATGACCTCGCCGGAATAAATCACGGCCACGTCGCCAAGTTCGTGAAGCGATACGCCGACGTCCGTTCGGAGATGCTCAAAGGCGTTGAAGGGTATGTGACCGAGGTCAGAAATGGCACATTTCCGGGGCCCGAGCATGTCTACAGCGTCGATCCTTCGGAGCTTGACGGGCTCAGGCAACGACTCGAGAACGCGAGCCCCGACGGTTCTTCTTACCTTGAGTCAAACCAGTCCTGGGACTGGGAGCCGCTGCCCTAAGGTTCCGGCCCGGGCCGCTGGCTAGCGATCGCTCCCGCGAAACTCCACCTTGCGAATCACCTTCGCTGGCGAGCCGGCCGCGATCGAGGCATCCGGCAGGTCACCGGTCACGACGGAGTTGGCGCCGACCACGCAATGGTCACCGATCGTCACGCCAGAGGTAACGACCACGTTGACTCCGAACCAGCAATTGGAGCCGATCCGGACCGGACCCTTGCTGGTGAAGCCCTGCCAGGTGATCGGAAGGTCCGGATCATCGAAACGGTGGCTGGCATCGCCGATGAAACAGCCGTTCGCGAACATCACGTGATCACCAACCGATATTTCCCTTTCGGCCGCGAGCATGACGTTGCGGTTCAACCAGACATCGTCCCCGAGCTTCACCTTCGCGTGCTCGGACATGGTGATCCAGCAGCCGGGCTCAAGATGGCATCCCTGACCGATTTCGAGGCGGCCCGATCGAAAGGCGCCCAGCAGGTCACCTTCAACGGGATGCCTGGCGTAACTCCCGCGGCGGGCCAGTTCCCGATCGAGGAGCAGGCGCCTGAACGGCCCCCGGGAACGCTCGTACCAGCGGCGCTTTTGCCACCATATTTTCCATCCGCGCTGATCCTCCATGCCGGTACCTTCGCAGAGGTGGATAGTGTGCGCCCATGAAGGCGATCGGAGGGTTTGTGGATGCTCAGGCGTAAGGTCAAGGAAAACGTAGAAACGGAAGCGGCTGCCGAGGCAACGGAGGACTCGCCACCGGTGCCGCCAGAAAATCCCGCCGGTGAAGAAATCACGGAACCCGGGCCGACGGAAGCCGGCACTCTGGCCCACCATTCGCCCGAGCCACAGACGCCCGCCGAGCAGCTGACGGCCAGACAGGAAGAGATCCACGGGCCGGACTATCTGAAAAGCCGGCGGGAAGCTTCCCGTCTCCAGCGCAAGGCCGACAAGGCCCAGCGAAAGGCGGAAAAGAAGGCCTCGCGGGAGGCCCGGAAGGCCAGGCAGCAGGCATGGGAAAACCGGGATCCGCTGGAACTGGATCCGCTTTCACCGACCGGCACAGATGAGCTGCCACCGGAGGAACCCGGGACCGGGGATCCCCTCCCGGCTGAGCCCGAGTCACCGAAACCGCCGCCGGCCGCCCTGGACCTGCCCCCGATCAGGCCTCCCGGAGGATCACCCGCCGCAGCCGCGAGAAGAACCGCCGCCCTGGTCGGTGGCATCGACCTCGGTGGCACCAAGATCGCCGCAGCAATCATCGATTCCAACCACAAGGTGATCTCCTACCGGCGCCGTCCGACACCGGATCGTGGCGGGCCGGCAGATGTGGTGAGGGCAATGGCCCTGACCATGCAGGAAGCCGCGACCGACGCTGGCACCGAAGCGCATCGCCTGCTGGCTGTCGGAGTCGGTGCGCCAGGTTCCGTCAACGCTGAGACCGGGACTGTCAGCGGGGCGGGCAACCTGCCCGACTGGGAAGGCACCTTTCAGCTGGGAATGGCTCTCCGTGAAGAACTCGGGACCGAGGTCAAGGTCGGGAATGACGTCCAGGTCGGAACCCGGGCCGAGTTCGAACTCGGTGCCGGTGCCGGCTGCTCCAGCCTGCTCGGCGTTTTCTGGGGTACCGGGGTAGGTGGCGGCCTGATCATCGATGGCAAGCCATACGTCGGCAGGGGACGAGCCGGCGAGATCGGCCACACACTCGTGCGCCGGGGAGGGGCGAAGGGCCTGAACGGCCTGAACGGAACCGTTGAAGCCTACGCCGGCCGCAAGGCCATGGAGGCGAAGGCCCTCCGTGAAGTCAAGAAGGGCCGCAAGACGAAGCTCTTCAAACTGATGAAGAAACACGAGAAAAGCCACCTGACCAGCGCGATCTGGCAGCGGGCGCTGGACCACGGAGACGAGCTTGCCGAGGATTTGCTGAACCGGGCGGTCGATGCGCTTTCGGCGGGGATCGCTTCGGCGGTGAACCTGCTGGACCCGGATGCGGTGGTTATCGGTGGCGGTCTCGGTGTCCGTTTTGCCGACAGCCTCGTTCCTGAAATCATCTCGGGCATGGACCGGTATCTCCTCAACCGGGAAAACCCGGTGCCGGTCCGGGTCGCCTCACTCGGCGACGAGGGAGGCGTGATCGGCGCCTCCCTGCTGGTGGCGGATGCTTTCGAGGCCAATCAGGCACCGGCCGCCTGAGCGGCGGCCCGGCCGGTCCCTGAGCCGCCAGACCCGAGGCGAGGATCGTCCGCTACCCTGAGCGGATCGCCCTCCTGCTCACATTTCCCAACCCGGTCAACGAGAAGGCCGCCCGCGTTGTCGCCGGCTGTGTCGCCTTGCTGTCCCTCCTGGGGCTGGTCACCGGATCGGCCTGGCTGCTCGCCCTGATGGCGGTCGGATTCTGGCTTCGGGTCGCTTCCGGTCCCCGTTTCAGTCCGCTGGGCCTGCTCGCCACCAGGGTCGTCGCGCCAAGGCTCGGCGAGGTGGTCTCGGTGCCGGGCCCGCCGAAGCGTTTTGCCCAGGGGATCGGGGCCCTCACCACAACGACCGGTGCGATCCTCGGCCTGGCCTTTGGCCTTCAGCCCGCCGTATACGCCGTCTTCGGAATCATGCTGGTCTTCGCGACGCTTGAATCCGTATTTGCCTTCTGCGTCGGCTGCCAGATCTTCGCCCTCCTGATGAGAATCGGAGTGATTCCGGACGAGGTCTGCGAAGCCTGCGCTGACATCAGCCTGCGCCGCGCCTGATCTGGCTACCCGACCCGTTCGGGTTCAGGGACCGAGGGCGAGTTTGCGGCCGGGGCTATCCGCTTGGCGCCGCCAGGCATCTGCCGCGTCGGCCAGCGGGGCCACCTCAACGGCAAGTTCGAGGTCGCCACTGCCCGCCAGTGAACACATCCGCTCGAAGGCCTCGACCCGGACTTCAC
>JBGAOF010000090.1:0-7825 GCA_044221915.1 Solirubrobacterales bacterium | reverse complement strand
GCTCGATGCCGCCGTCGCCCACAAGGCCTACCTGGCCGGCGAGGTCCTCGCCCGCTCAATCGAACTTGGCGGCGACACCGCTGAAGCCGCCGCCCCGGGCACCCCCGAGGTGACGATAGAAGGGCGGCCCCTGGCGATCTCGGTCACCCGGTCCGCCTGAGCCGGCCGCGACCGGCTTCAGAGACCCATCGTCTTGCCGATCAGTTCCTTCATGATCTCGTTGGTGCCGGCGTAGATCCGCGCGACCCGGGCATCAACCCAGGCCTTGCCGATCTCATATTCGGTCGTGTACCCGTAACCGCCGTGGAGCTGGACCCCCGCATCGGTCACCTTGCCGAGCAGGTCGGTGGTCCAGTACTTGGCCATCGCCGCTTCCTGGACCGTGCAGGTGCCCTCCACGTACCGCTCGATGCAACGGTCGATGAAGCAGCGGCCGATCTCAATCTCGGTCCGGAGTTCGGCCAGGGTAAAGCGGCTGTGCTGGAAGTTCCCGATCGGCCGGCCGAACGCCTTGCGTTCTTTTACGTAGTCGATCGTCATCGCCAGGGCCGCCTCGCAGCCGGCCATCGAACTGACCGAGAGGATCAGCCGTTCCGGCACCAACCGCGAGACCAGCTGGAGGAATCCGGAGCCTTCATCACCGAGCATGTTCTCCTGCGGCACGTAGCAGTCGTTGAAGAAGAGCTCGGCGGTGTCGGAGGCATGCTGGCCGAGTTTCTCGATCTGCTTGCCACGTTCGAAGCCCTTCATCCCTTCTTCCACCACAAACAGTGAGAGCCCGCCATGGGGGTCGTCCGAGGTGCGAACGGCAACCACGACCAGATCCGCGTTGATTCCGTTGGTTATGAATGTCTTGGCGCCGTTGATCACCCAGCCGTCACCGTCTCGGCGTCCTCTGGTGGCGATCGCGGCCAGGTCGGAACCGGTGCCTGGTTCGGTCATCGCAACCGCCAGGACCTTCTCCCCGGAAGCGGCACCGGGCAGCCAGCGTCCCTTCTGCTCGTCGGTGGCGGTGGAGGTGATGTAGGGCACGACGATGTCGGTGTGCAGCAACGGGCCACCCATTGCCGCCCCGACCCCGGCCCAGATCGATTCCTCCGCGAGCACCACGTTGAAACGCCAGTCGTCGACGCCGGGACCACCGTACTCTTCCGGGACCTCCATGGCCAGAAACCCGTACTCGGCGCATTTGGTGAAGAGACTGCGGGGCACGATGTGGTCTCTTTCCCATTGTGGATAGTCGGGTACGACCTCGGCCTCGAGGAACCGGCGGAAGCTCTCGCGGTAGTCGTTGTGCTCGTCTTCGAACAGGCTGCGCCGGCCAACGACCTGGGCGGCACTCTCTGGTCTTTCCATTGCTCTCCTTATTCCAGCTCGGTGGGTATCGCCCGGGGTCCGTCCGGATACATCCAGGCGATCAGCTCATCATCCATGGTTGTGGTGTCGGCGTGCTCGGCCGGGGCCCCGACGATCAACCACAGCTGGTCGGCATCGGTGTCGTTGAAGGGCTGACGGACGGCCCCGGGATCGACCAGCACCGAATCCATCGGCTGCAAGACGAGCAGCTCGTCCCCGACCCGCAACTTGCCGGTCCCTTCAAGCAGCAGGTAGAGCTCCTCCGTCTTCTGGTGGCGGTGACGGGTTGAAGCCTGGCCGGGTTCGATCCGCCAGAGTCGTGCTCCGAGTTCCTTCGCCTCAAGCTGCCGCCCCAGATCAGTATTGAGAACCCCCATCTGATTAGAACGACGCCAAAACTGCTCCCCACTTCTCAGAACGCTGTACCCGTTCACGACACGTGCCTCCTGAACTCCTGTGTGGGTGGGTTTCGCCGGGGTTCCCGACTGGGACTGTGCACACCAAGGGAACCCCGGCGGAACCCGCCTCGCAACCAGTTAGTCCTGAGCGTCGGGAATGATGAAGTCAGCCTTCTTCGAATCAACAAACTTCACCCAGCAGTGCTCCGGGGAGGCGCCGGCCACTTCAACCAGCGCCTCCTCGATCCGCTTGGCGATCTCGGCTTTCTGTTCGTCGGAGCGGCCCTCGAACCAGTGGATGTGAACGAAAGGCATGGTTCAGGCCTGGAGGGCCGGTTCGAGCTCGGCCAGGATCTTGCGCTTCGGTTGGGCACCGACCAGCTGCTTGACCATGGCGCCGTCCTTGAGCAGGATCATGGTCGGGATCGAGAGAACCCCGTACTGCTGGGTGGTCTGCGGGTTGTCGTCAATGTTCAGGCTGACGATCTTGAGGTCATCACGCTCGTCGTTGATCTCCTCGAGAATCGGGTGGACCACCCGGCAGGGACCGCACCAGGGCGCCCAGAAGTCGACCAGCACGGGGCCGTCGGCCTCAAGTGCTTCCGTCTTGAACGTCGCGTCGGTAACTTCGGGAAGTGCCATTTCGGTCTCCTGACTGTCGGTCCTGGCAGGAATTCACCCGCCTGATCGTTCCTGATTCACCCCTTACTATACAAAATGAAGTAAAGGCGGTGCTGCAGATGCCACCATAAACCAGAGCTGGCCCACCCGTCGTCCATTTTTTGCCTGACGGGTTCACCTTGGCGGGCGGGTCGCAACCCGGGCGGACCTACTTCTGTCGCAGGCGCATGACCGGGACCCGCCAGGCCGCCTCGGCGACAATCGCCGAAGTCATCTTCGAGTCCCCCTCCTGCCGTTCACGAAAGGTGATCGGGACTTCCATGATCGAGAAGCCCGCCCTTGCGACCCGCCAGGTCATCTCGACCTGGAAGGAGTAGCCGGATGCCGCCACCTCGGAAAGGTCGATCGATTCAAGGACTTCCCGCCGGAAACACTTGAATCCGCCCGTCAGGTCCCGTACCGGCAGACGAAGGATCGTGCGCGAGTAGAGGCTGCCACCCCGGCTGAGCAACCGCCGCAGCCGCCCCCATTCGGTGATGCCGCCACCGGGGACATACCGTGATCCGATCACCAGGTCCGCGAGCTCGGAAGCCGCCAACAGCCGGGGCAGATAGGCCGGATCGTGCGAGAAATCGGCATCCATCTGGACGATCAGGTCGGCCCCGCCTTTCAAAGCCGTCTGAAACCCCTCCAGATAGGCCGGGCCCAGCCCTTCCTTGCTCTCCCGGTGAACTACCTCTACCAGCGGATTCTCTGCCGCGATCCGGTCCGCGATCTGCCCGGTTCCATCCGGCGAATTGTCGTCAACAACCAGAATGCGATCCGCTTCGTGGGTCAGCTTCGGCCTGAGGGCATCAACCATCGCCCCGAGATTCGCTGCCTCATTGAAGGTCGGCAGGATCACCCAGGCGGCGCCCCGGTGCGGTTCTCTGGCCTCGCCTGGCATCAAGGAATCGTATCCGCCTTGATCCTTCACCGGTCGGGTCCCGGCTGGAGACTCGCCCCTCGGGGCGCCGGGATCCGATTCCGTCGGACCCCGGGACAGGCAACCCCGTCTGGTTAGCTTCTGGTCATGGACAATTCCCGGATTGCCGAGGCCCTGGAAGAGCTGGCGCTCCTGTACCAGCTCGACGGGGCAGATCAGTACCGGGTCCTGGCCTACACGAATTCGGCTCGCACGATCAGGAATGAAGGCCGGTCCGTGGAGGAGATGGCGCGCAATGGCACCATCACCGAGCTGCCCGGGATCGGCAAGACGCTCGAGGAGAAGATCGTCGCCCTGGTCGAGACCGGCGAGATCCCGGCCGCGGCGAAACTGAAGGAAAGGATCCCGGCCGGTCTGCTGGAGATCAGCCGTATCCCCGGGCTTGGCCCGAAAACGGTGCGCCGCCTCCACGATGAACTGGATGTGACCGGTCCCGAGGATCTACGGGCGGCTGCCGAGGCCAGGCGGGTCCGGGAACTCAAGGGGCTCGGGCCCAAGGTCGAGGAGAAGATCCTGGTCGGCCTCGACCGGCTCGAATCCGAGCCCGAGGGACCGGATCGCCTGCGGCTCGACGAGATCCTCCCGGTCGCGAGGGAGCTTCTTGCTGCCCTGCGAAACGACCCGGGCTGCGAGAAGGCCGAGGTCGCCGGCTCGGTCCGTCGCCTGACCGAGACCTGCCATGACATCGATCTGATCGCCACCTCGACTTCGCCGCGGGAGCTGGCGGCGGCAATCGCCGGGCACGAACTCGTCGCCGAGCATGGGAACCCCAGCGACAAGGGAGTCAAGCTGACCACCAACTCGGGGATCGACGTGGACCTGCGGATCGTCGAGCCGGATGCCTTCGGCAATCTGCTTCAGCACTTCTCCGGGTCCGCCGCCCACAACACCGAGCTTCGCGAGCGGGCGGTGGCTCGGGGCCTTCACGTCTCCGAGCACGGGATCAAGGATGAAGCGACCGG
Organism: Solirubrobacterales bacterium; assembly: GCA_044221915.1. Lineage (GTDB taxonomy): Bacteria > Actinomycetota > Thermoleophilia > Solirubrobacterales > 70-9 > 67-14. The sequence goes on along the minus strand of JBGAOF010000090.1, from coordinate 3,503 downwards.
CAGAACAGAACTCTTCGCCACCGAACATGAGGTCTACGAGAGACTCGGCTACCAGTACATACCCCCCGAGCTCAGGGAGGACCGCGGAGAACTGGATGCCGCCGCGGAAGGCAGGCTGCCGGCCCTGATCGAACGAAGCCAGATCAAGGGTGACCTGCATTGCCACACCACTCTCTCGGACGGCATCGCCTCACTCGAAGAGATGGCCGCCGCAGCCGCGGCGCTCGGCTACGGGTATCTGGCCATCACCGATCATTCCCAGTCCCATGGTTTCGGCAACGGTGTCGACGCGGATCGCCTCTGGCAGCGAGTCGATGAGATCAGCGAGTTCAACCGTGAAAGCAACTCGATCCGCCTGCTCTCTGGCTCAGAAGTGAACATCCACCCCGACGGATCAATTGACTACGAAGACGATCTGCTCGACTCCCTCGACTGGGTGATCGCTTCGATCCATACCGCCTTCAGCGACGACGGGACAAAGAACACGGACCGCCTGGTCGCAGCGATTGAGAACCCGCTGGTCGACTGTATCGGTCACCCGACCGGCCGCCTGATCGGGCGTCAGAACAGCAGGCGGGACCCCTATCCCCTCGACATCGAACGGGTGATCGCCGCCGCAGTCGAACACGGGACCGCGATCGAGATCAACGGCAACCCCCGCCGCCGGGACCTGAACGAGATCCACGCCCGTATGGCGGCCGAGGCGGGAGTGAAGATCGTGATCAACACCGATGCTCACCGGCCCGAGGCCCTCCAGTACATGGAGTTCGGGATCGCCACCGCCCGCCGCGCCTGGTTGACCGCCGAACAGGTCCTGAATACCGGCCCCTGGTGGAAGGAATAGCCAGCTCCGGCTCAAGACCCACGGTTACCCACAAATGTTGTGGGTAACCGTGGGTCTTGATGGCTAGAAGGCGCGGAAGCCGGGGCTTCGGACCAGCTTGACCGGCTTCAGGGGCGAAGCCGACTCGACCAGAAAACGGACCCCGCCCCGGCCCTCAATCGCCAGTACCGCCGATTCACGGTTTCGCCAGGCAAGCGCAACCAGCAGGGCGTAGCCGGACCCGACGACCGCTACCTCCGGAAAGACCACCCCGAGCGCCCCGGCCAGACCGACCGCCGCGAGGATCGGGGAGAGGCGGCCCCAGGCAACCCGACCCGGCGAAGGCATCGAAACCCCGGGGGCGTTCGAGTTGACGGTCCGGGCATTGGCCAAGGTTTCCCTCATCGCCTCGGCTGACCGGCCGGCGCCGCCCAGGTTGAGACCGATCCAGGCGGCGACGATCCACCACGCGGCAGCCACGACCAGGACCGTCGTGTTCTCGGCACCCCGGACCCCGAGCACGGCAACCGCCGCGAGCGCGGTCGCTCCCCCGGCGGTGAGAAAAACCGTCGCCCTGAGTAGCTCGGCGAAGGGCAAGCCCTACTCCGGCTGGGGCACCTCGGCCGACGGTCCCGAAAACTGGCCGGCGAGGTCCTCGATCAGGTCGATCCACTCTTCGGGTTCGGCCACGACAAGGTCGGCGATTTCGACCAGTTCCGGCGGCCCCTCGTCGGAGTCAATCGCGACGATCAGAAGCTTCTCCAACTGGCCTTCGTCGGCGAGCTTGCGGAGTCGCTGCGCGGCCTCGTAATCGGTGCGGTCATCGCCGGCGAAGACCACGGTGCTGATCGCAGTACCGTCGAGCAGCTCATCCACGGCACCGGCCTTCCCCTCCATCCCGGGAGGCCGCAGCTCGAGGACCTTGCGGCCCCAGTGGGTCGCGAGGCCGGATGACTGGGCCCGTTCGGCGATACCCCGCACAACTTCCTCGGTCCGGTGGCCGGCCCCTCGCCAGTGGAGCGCCTGGATCGGACCCTTGTCCTCAATCCGGATCTTGGCGGTGATCCAGAACGGATTGTCATGCTCGCGAATGAAACTCCGGGCCCGTTCGGCCTCTTCGCCCTCGATCACGACCGTCGGCCGGTCCATGCCGGGCTTGATGTAGCTGAGCCCGTGGTTGCCGAAATAGGTGATCTTTCCTGCCCCGACCATCTTGCGGGCGACCGGAGAGGGACGGCCGGTAATGCAGGCCACCAGCGCAAGGTGATCGGCCAGGGTCTCGAGGCTTTCACGCGCCCGGGCGGGAACCCTGGCCTGATCGGGACGGTCGACAATCCGGCAGAGAGTGCCGTCAACATCGCTCATCAGGGCGGAGCGGTCGGGGTCTTCCAGCAGAACCGACAGCGGTGATTCCGGGGGAGCCATGTCCGGAGACTACCTTGGCCACACCACGGGCCCGGCTGATGGGCCGCTGATCTGCCTGCTGGCCGGGGATGTCTCTTAGTATCGCGCCATGGACTCGCACCACATCCGGGGACTGGCCCTGATCGGCACCCTGGCCGGTGCGTTCAGCGGCCTGTTCGGAGTTGGTGGCGGCACGGTGATCGTGCCGATGCTGATTGCGATGTTCGCCTACGGTGAGCGGCTGGCCACCGGAACCAGCCTGGCGGCGATCGTCATCATCGCCGCCTTCGCCGCACTGATGCAGGGAGGGGTCTACGGCAATGTGGATGTCACCGACGGTCTGATCCTCGCGGTCCCCGCAATTGTCGGGGTGGTGGCCGGCACCGCCGTACAGCAGCGAATACCGGAGAAGACCGTCTCGCTGATCTTCGCCCTGCTGCTGATCGCGGTCGGCATCGAGATGGTGGTCGGCTGATGGACCTCGCCCTCGCTTGCCTGATCTGCCTGGCCGGGGGACTGGTCGCCGGCCTGATCGGGGTCGGCGGCGGGGTGGTTTTTGTCCCGGCCATGACAATCCTGCTGGCCAAGGGCCAGGTTGAGGCCGAAGCAACCTCGTTGATGATGATTGGGCTGGTCTCGGTGGTTGGCACCTGGCGTCAGCATCGCTACGGCAATGTGAGCCTTCGCGACGGGCTGGTCATCGGCCTGCTTTCGCCGGTCGGGGTTCTGATCGGCGTGGTTGTCGCCAATGCGGTCCCGGAGCGGGCCCTGCGGATCGGCTTCGCCCTGCTGGCCTTCTACATGGCCTGGCGGCTACTCAGGCGTGTGTTTCATGCGGACCCGGATGCGGCGACCGGCCGCCCCTCACCATGAAACCCGGAATCCGGCCGCGCGGGGGACCCTTCATCCCGGTTTCGGAGATCACTCTGCGCGCATCCCGTTCCTCCGGCCCGGGCGGCCAGCATGCGAACGTGACCGCTTCCCGGGTCGAGGCTGTGTTCACAGTTGCGGATTCCCTGGTTCTGGATGATGCCCGGAAGGCGAGGATCACCCGCAAGCTCGGACCGGTCGTGACCGCGGTCAGTCAGGACGCCCGCTCCCAGACCCGCAACCGTGACCTTGCACTCGACCGCCTCGAAGCGAAGCTCGCCGCGCACGTCGCGCAACTCCACCGCGCCCGGCCGGTCGTGAATCTCCTGGTCCAGGTCGAGGTAGTCGAACAGCCTTTCGAACAGCGCCAGCGAGCTGAGCAGCGTCACGTGGATGTTGAGCAGCG
>JBGAOF010000008.1:0-20024 GCA_044221915.1 Solirubrobacterales bacterium | reverse complement strand
GTATCTGAGGAAGTTCTACCCCTGGTATCTCGACCAGCTTGATGTCCCCAAGCTGGTCCGCAGTGAGCTCTGTCAGACCGCGGGACTTGAACGGGCCCGGGAGATTGTGGCCGATATCCGGGGCCAGGTTCCGGTTTCGCTATGACCGCTGCCGGGATTTCCAGCCGGGTCAAGGCCTGGCAAGAGCAGGGTGCGCTGGAGACATTCCGTGACCGGCAGATCCACACCTTTTTCCAGGACGGGGACGGTCCGCTGCTGGTCCTGCTTCACGGTTTCCCCACCTGTTCATATGACTGGCGGTTCCTGATCGGGATGATGCCGGACCAGGCCATCCTTGCCTTTGACTTTCTCGGTTTTGGGCTCTCCGACAAACCACGCGATCATTCCTACACGCTCTCCTGGCAGGCCGATCTCACCGAGGATCTGATCTGCCGCAAGTGGGGCGATCGGCCGGTCTTCGTCTGCGCTCACGACCTGGGCACCTCGGTCGCCACGGAACTGCTCGCCCGGGATCTGGCTGGCGAACTCCAGTTCAGGATGGACGGGATGCTGCTCTTCAACGGCTCGATCCTGGTCGAAAGATCAAACCCGACCCTGGCCCAGAAGCTGCTTCGCGGACCGTTCGGGCCGCTTGCCGCCCGGTTCTCCAACGAGGCTTTCTTCCGCAGGCAGTTCGCGTCGGTTTTCGGCGATGCCCATCCGCTGACCGACGAGGATGCAGCCGACTACTGGAGCCTTATGTCCTTCAACGACGGCAACCGACTGGGGCATAAGCTCGTTTCGTACATGGACGAGCGGGTAATTTATGCGGACCGCTGGCATGGGGCCGTTTCCCGTTGGCAGGGTGATCTCCATCTGGCCTGGGGGATGGAGGACCCGGTAGCGGTTGCCGACATCCTCGACGGGTTGACCGCCATGCGACCCGATCTTCCGGTGACCCGTCTGCCCGGGATCGGCCACTATCCGCAGATCGAGGACCCGGAGGGCTTCACCTGGGTTCTGTCGCGGGCCCTTGTCTCCACCGGGTCCTCGTTATAATCGCGCGTTCGCTGCCCTGCCGGTGCCTGATGGTGCTGCCCAGGGCGTTCGCTATTTCGGGGCCGGACGGGACCGGCCGGCCATTTCCAAGAGAGGTTGATAGTTGTGAGTCGTCAGTCTGAAATCACGCCTGAAGGTTTGAAGAAGCTCGAGGAAGAGATCGAGTATCTCTCGACGGTGCGCCGCCGCGAGGTGGCGGAGCGGATCCGGGAGGCCCGTGACTTCGGTGACATCTCCGAGAACGCCGAATACGACGATGCCAAGAATGAGCAGGCACAGGTCGAGGCGCAGATCCTCCAGCTCGAGGAGCGCCTGCGGCGGTCAACGGTGGTCGAGGAAGGGTCGGCCGAGAAGGGTGAGGTTTCCTTCGGCTCGATCGTTCACATCAAGGACCAGGATTCAGGCGATTCCAGGAAGTTCCAGATCGTCGGTTCAACCGAGGCCGATCTCGCCGAGGGCAAGCTCTCAAGCGAATCGCCGATCGGCTCGGCCCTGATCGGTGGCAAGGTCAATCAGATCGTCAGGATCCCGGCGCCCCGGGGTCCGGAGAAGCAGTTCAAGATCACCAAGATCGAAGCGGCCTGAGGCCGGATCGGGGAAGCGCGGATGACCGGGAGCGAGGAGCAGCCGGCCGGTGAAACGCCAGCCGGTGGCGACCCTGCCGAGGGATTCGCCGGCATCCTCGCCGAGCGGCGCGAGAAGCTCGACCGCCTGCGGGCGGCCGGAAACAATCCTTTCGCCCACTCGTTTGCCCCGCGCGAAGAGATCGGGGATGTCCTGGTCGCGCATCAGGGCCTGGAGGCCGGTACCGAGACGGATGCGGTTCACCGTGTGGCCGGTCGCATCACCGGCCGCCGGGGCCACGGCAAGGCTGCCTTCATTGACCTGAGGGACGGCACCGGCCAGATCCAGATTCATGCCAAGGCGGATGTTCTCGGCTCCGGATACGGCCTGCTGGAAGATCTCGATCTCGGCGATTTCATCGGGGTTGAGGGGCGGGCAATCGTCACCCGCCGCGGGCAACTGTCGCTGGAAGCGACCACCTGGGAAGTCTTGACCAAGTCGCTGAGGCCACCCCCGGACAAGTTCCACGGGCTGGAAGACACCGAGACCCGTTACCGCCACCGTGAACTTGACCTGATCGCCAACGAGGAGCCACGGCGGATTTTCCGGGTCCGGGCGCGGACCGTGAGCGAGGTACGCCGCTGGCTTGATGACCATGGCTTTTTCGAGGTTGAGACGCCGGTCCTCCAGCCGCTCTACGGCGGTGCCCTGGCCCGACCTTTTGTCACTCATCACAATGCCCTCGACCGCAAGCTGTACCTGCGGATCGCCACAGAGCTTTATCTGAAGCGCTGCGTGGTCGGTGGCATGGACAAGGTCTATGAACTCGGCAAGGACTTCCGCAACGAGGGCATTTCGATGAAGCACAACCCCGAGTTCACGATGCTCGAGTGGTATGAGGCCTACGCCGACTACAACGACACCGCCGCCGACCTCGAGGCATTGGTCTCCGGGGTCGCCGAGCGGGTCCTGGGCAAGGCCGAGATTGAACGCGACGGCCGCGTAATAAGTCTCGCCGCTCCCTGGCACCGGATCACGATGCGGGATGCCATCTTCGAGCATTCCGGCGTCGACATCGACCGGCTGACCGGCCGCGATGAGCTCTCCGCAGCGATCGGGAACGGGGATGAAACAGCCGGCTGGGGCAAGCTCGTTGACACGGTGTTCTCGAAGCAGGTCGAGCCGAAGCTGATTGAACCGACTTTCATTCTCGATTATCCCGAGGAGCTGTCTCCCTTCGCGAAGCAGCATCGGGAGACGCCGGGGAAGGTGGAACGCTGGGAGGCATTTATCGGCGGGGTGGAGATCGCCAACTCGTTTACCGAGTTGAACGACCCGGACGAGCAGCGCCGCCGCTTCGAGCAGCAGGCGGTTGAAATCGATCGCGGCGATGACGAGGCCCAGCCGTTCGATGAGGCTTTCATCGAGGCCCTTGAGCAGGGAATGCCGCCGACCGGTGGTGTCGGGCTGGGGATCGACCGGCTGGTGATGATGCTGACCGGCGCTTCCTCACTCAGGGAAGTGGTGCTTTTCCCCGCGATGCGGGACTGAGGTCAGGCCGGTTCGCCGTTCGGGCCCCTGGGCAGGCCGGGGCCGAAGTAGGCCGCCGAGTGGTAGATGCGGACCAGTTGCCTGATCCCGCGCCGGTAGTCGCTTCGGGGGACCATCAGCACCTTTGAGCTCTGATAGCAGTATTGGCCGACGTTGTCGGCGGCGGCGTAATCGAATATCGCTTGGCCCTTGCCGGTATCGCGGCCTCTTCCGGCGACGATGATGCTGACCTGGCGAAAGTACCTGTCACCGACCTGCCGCAGGCGGCCCGTCCGGACGAAGCGGGCCCCGTTCTGCCGCAGGCTCTGGCGCTGACCAGCGATGAAGCGGGCCGCTGACTGCCGGTAGCTGTTGGCCGCCACGCAGAAAATGTTGCTGAAGCCCCAGTCGATTCCCCGGCGTCCGTCGGGCGAAGAGATCGTCAACCCCTGCTTGCTGCAGGCCGCCGACCAGCTGGCAGGGCCGGTCCATGACCAGTTGGTACAGCGGTGGACCCGGTCCTGGGCCGGGGCCGGGGAAGCGACGGTGAGGAGCACGGCAGCGAGGGCGGCAGCAAGGGCGGCGGAGATAGCGGAGAGGCGTCTCATGGAGTCACCCTAACCGTATCCGTGGTCATCCCGACCGGAATATCCCGGTCGCCGGTCCGTCGGGGCTCCGGTTGCCGGTCTGTCGGCCCCCCGGTCGCCGGTCCGTCGGCCCTCCGGTCGCCGGTCTGTCGGCCCCCCGGTCGCGGGTCCGTCGGGACTCCGGTCGCCGGTCCGTCGGCCCCCCGGTTTGCCTGGCCGGGATCTCCACCAGATGGTCGTGGAAATCCCGGCCACGCCGCGCTTGGGCCGGACGGGAAGGCTCGTTATACTGGCTTACTTGCTCGCTCCCTGGAGACCGGAGGTCAGATCCCGTCCAGTTTCAAGACTGAAGAAGGGATTGGGCATCCGGCGCTGAGCCGTCTGCAAGATCGACCAGTTTTCGAGAAACCGACCGACCGATCACCGATACTCAACCAACCACCGAGGTTTGAGGTAGAAGAGAGACTTTGTTCGAGAGATTCACAGAACGTGCCCGACAGGTAGTCGTCCTGGCCCAGGAAGAGGCACGGACGCTCAAGCACAACTACATCGGTACCGAGCACATCCTGCTCGGCCTCCTTCGCGAGGAGGAAGGCCTGGCCGCGCGGGTGCTCGAATCTCTGGAAATCACGGTTGAACGGGTTCGGGCCCAGGTGGTGCGGATCGTCGGCTCCGGCGAGGAAGTCACCTCCGGCCAGATCCCGTTCACGCCCCGGGCCAAGAAAGTTCTCGAACTCGCGCTGCGCGAGGCGCTCAGCCTCGGTCACAACTACATCGGTACCGAGCACATCCTGCTCGGCCTGGTTCGTGAAAACGAGGGTGTGGCAGCCCGGATCCTGCTCGATTTCGATGCCGACTCCGAGAAGATCCGCAACGAAGTGATCCGCATGCTTTCCGGTCCAGGGGGGCGTCGCCCCGGCCAGGGTGCCAGCGGTGGCTCGGCCAGCTCCGGCCAGGGCGAGGGGGGCGGCAAGAAATCATCGAAGCTGCTGGATCAGTTCGGCCGCAATCTGACCCGGCTGGCCGAGGACGGAAAGCTCGATCCGGTGGTTGGACGGGAAACCGAGATTGAACGGATCATGCAGATCCTCTCCCGCCGCACCAAGAACAACCCGGTTCTGCTGGGTGAACCCGGGGTCGGCAAAACCGCCGTGGTGGAAGGCCTCGCGGCGCGCATCATCAAGGGCGAGGTTCCCGAGATGCTCCGCAACAAGCAGATTTACACCCTCGACCTGGCCGCCCTGGTCGCCGGGTCGAAGTATCGCGGCGAGTTCGAAGAGCGCCTGAAGAAGGTCATGAAAGAGATCGGCCAGCGCGGTGACATCGTCCTTTTCATCGATGAGATCCACAACCTGGTCGGTGCCGGTGCGGCCGAAGGTGCGATTGACGCCGCCTCGATTCTCAAGCCGGCCCTGGCCCGCGGCGAAATCCAGACAATCGGCGCCACCACCCTGGACGAATACCGCAAGTATCTGGAACGCGACTCCGCTCTGGAACGCCGTTTCCAGCAGATCCGGGTGGACCAGCCGACTCCGGAGCAGACGGTGAAGATTCTCGAAGGCCTGCGTGAACGCTACGAACAGCATCACCGGGTTCAGATTTCCGACGATGCCCTGGAGGCGGCAGCTGAACTCGCTGACCGCTACATCTCGGATCGGTTCCTGCCCGACAAGGCGATCGACCTGATCGACGAGGCCGCTTCAAGGATGCGGATCAAGTCGATGACAGCCCCACCCGTCTACCGCGACCTCGAGGAGGAAATCGAGACAGCGAGGCGGGAGAAGGAAGCGGCGATCGAGGATCAGGAGTTTGAGAAGGCGGCCAATCTGCGTGACACCGAACGTCAGCTCACCACCCGCAAGCGTGAACTCGAAGACGAGTGGGCCGAAGGGGAGGAAGGCGAGCGTCCGGTGCTCGGTGAAGAAGAAATCGCCGACATCGTCTCGATGTGGACCGGCATTCCAGTCTTCAAGCTGACCGAGGCCGAGACCAAGAAGCTGATCCAGATGGAAGGCGAGCTCCACAAGCGGGTGATCGGCCAGGACGCCGCGATCGAGGCCGTCTCCAAGGCGATCCGCCGTTCCCGTGCGGGCATCAAGGATCCGAAGCGCCCGGCCGGCTCTTTTGTCTTCCTCGGGCCATCCGGGGTCGGCAAGACCGAACTGGCCCGCACCCTCGCCGAGTTCCTCTTCGGCGATGAGGAATCGATGGTCCGGATCGATATGTCCGAGTACATGGAGAAGCATGCGGTCAGCCGACTGGTCGGCTCTCCGCCCGGTTACGTCGGCTACGACGAAGGCGGCCAGCTGACCGAAGCGGTGCGCCGCAAGCCCTATTCGGTGCTTCTCCTCGACGAAATCGAAAAGGCACACCCGGATGTCTTCAACATCCTGCTGCAGATTCTGGAGGACGGCCGGTTGACCGACTCCCAGGGCCGGACGGTGGATTTCCGCAACTCGATCATCATCATGACCTCGAACATCGGGGCATCCGAGATCGCTCGCAACCAGGGCATCGGCTTCACGGTCTCCGATGAGACCGGCATTTCCTATGACGACATGAAGGGTCGCATAATGAGCGAACTCCGGAAGGTCTTCAGGCCGGAGTTCCTCAACCGGATTGATGAAGTCATCGTCTTCCACAAGCTGAGCCGGGAAGAAGTGCGGGAGATCATCGAGCTGATGCTCTCCCGGGTCCGCAACCAGGTTGCCGAGCATGAGCTGATGCTTGAACTCGACAACGACGCGAAGGATTTCCTGGCTGACAAGGGCTGGGATCCCGCAATGGGTGCCCGTCCGCTGCGGCGGGCGATCCAGCGGTACATCGAGGACCCGTTGGCGGACGAGGTGTTGAAGGCCGGCGGCGGCGATTCCGTGGCGGGCTCTCTGGTCACGGTCAAGCGCAACGAGGCCGGCGACGACGAGGACAAGCCGTTGGAACTGAAGATCACCAAGCCGCGCCGCAAGCCGAAGAAGAAGAAGAGCGGTGAACCCGAAAAAGTCGGGGTCGGAGCAGGATCTTCGGGTTCGGAGACATCGGGATCCGCTTCCGGCAAGCCCGATTCCGGCGGGGGTCCTGCCGCCGAATCCGCCGCCGGTTAGGCGGTTCACCGGGGCTGTGGATCGCGGGTTCCGGCCGCCAGGCCGCGACACTCGGCTCTTGCCGGTGTTCCTGCAGTTAGACTGACCCGACAGTTCTAGGGACGGAGGGTTCTCTTTGCGGCGAAGCCATGCAACAACCGGTTCGATTCGAGGGGCGGCGGCAGCCTTGGTCTGCGCCTGCCTGTTCGTGGCCCTGCCGTCCAGCGCCGCGGCGAACTGGTCCGCACCGGTGATCGTCTCCGGCGCGGGGACCAGCACCAGCCAGACCGAGGTGGCAGGCAACAGCAACGGCGACTCGGTGGTTGTCTGGAAACGGAGCATCGGGGGCTTCGACCGGATCCAGGCGACCCGTGTGTCAATCGACGGAACCCAGGGGCCGATTCTCACGCTTTCACCGGCGGCGATGGACTCCTCGAACCCGGTGGTTGCGGTCAGGGAAGACGGTTCGGCAATGGTCGGCTGGATCAATGGTTCCGGCGCCTCCGACTTTGTCCAGACGGCCTCTATCGCTGCCGACGGGACGGCCGGCCCGCCCGTCAACCGCTCGAATACCCTGCCCGCCGCAAACAACGCAAAGGACGTGGCGGTCTCACTCGGGGCGGACGGTACGGCCGGCGTTGTCTGGCGACGGTTCAATGGCACCGACTGGTATGCGGAGGCAGTAAGGGTGGCCGCCGACGGCACCTCGGGGACCATTCATGCGTTGACCGATGGTTCGGTTTCCACCGGCCCGCCATCGGTCGCGGCCATCCCGCCGGTGAACGCGGGTGGGCCGAACAATTACCGCATTTTCTGGCCCCAGGGATCTTCAACCAACAGCAATGTCGGGACCCGGGATCTCTTTTCGGATGACACAGTCACAGATCTGGTGCTTGTTTTTGCGTCGGGCTCCGAATGTCAGGATCCGTTCGACACCTATGTGACCTACGGGGCCGAAGGGTCGATGAATGCCTTCTGGGTTTGCTATCGCGAATCCATGGACCTTGATACGGGGATCCTGTTTTCGAACTGGTCCGTGCAGTGGCTGCGGCTGAACAAGGGATTGCCGGTCACCTCACCCGCGATCGTGAATAACGCATCGCCCACCGTGCTCGGTGACCCCTACCCGATCAGTGCGCTTTACGCGACCGGGACCCCGGGTGGACAACCAGCCCTCGCTTGGACCCATGACCTTTCCGGCAGCCAGCGAATCGAGACCTGGCGGGTGCTGAACAACGGTTTCGGGCAGGGCTGGGCCAACACGACCACCCAGGCCACGACAGTGGAGGAGCCGACGATCGCCGCCAATGCTTCCGCCGCGGCCGTTGCCGGCGGTGTCGACCCGGGCCTGATTCCCGGTCAGCCGGCCGCCTCCTGGGTGCGCTTCTCGAACAATGCCTACGAACCATTCGTGCCGACGGGTAGTTTCCTTTACAGCGATGACCCCGGTTTCGTGGTCGCGGCAAGCGGCAGGTCGCTCGCCGCGTTCACGGCAATCGACGGCCTCAACGTGGGCACTTCGCGCATCATGACGTACACGAAACCTGGCTTGAGGGTGGACCCCGATGTCCAGTACTTCGGTCGAAATGACATCGGCGAATCGGTCACCCGCTCGATCACGATCCAAAGCACCGGGCAGACTTCCGCGACGGTGACCGGGATTTCACTTTCCGGTGCCAACGCCGACCGCTATCAGCTCGACGGTGCCAGTGACTGCCTCCGGTCGATCCTGCCGGCCGCCATCTGCCGTTTTGAAGTTACCTTCACTCCCTCGTCCACTACCACCCAGACGGCCAAGGTCACGGTCACGTCGGATGCCGGCAACGAGGATGTGAACCTGACCGGCGATGGCGAGAACCGCACCCGAAACCAGCTTTCCGCAACTCCTCGCAATACCGGGGCCCGCAAGGGGCACAACGTCAACATCCGGGTCACGGCACGAAACGTCGGTGCGGTTGCCTCCACGTCGACGAGGATCTGCGTGAACATGCAAAGGAGAGTTCTCCGGTTGTCCGGCAATCGTTGCCGGAACCTTGGGTCATTCCCGGCCGGAGCCAGCCGGACCCTCAACTACCGGATTCGCGTGACCGGCAGGGCCCGCAGTGGAGTCCGGATACCGGTCAGCTTCGTCCTGCGATCGGGCAACGCTGTCGTTCGCAAGTCGGTGGTTGGGGTTCGTCGCAAGGGCCGCTGAACTGTGGTTCGTCAGCTTCTGCCGTAGGCGACGAAGTCGGGATGTGTCCAGATCCGTTCGGCCTTGCGTCGGGCGACATCCTGGAGGTATGGCTCGACCGGGCGTTCGGGCGGACCCCACCAGCGCCCGGAATACCACGCGCCCAGGCTCCCTTCGAGATCGCCCGCTCTATATCGGCGCCCATTGCCGGAAACAGTGTTCAGCCAGGTCTGCCTGCCGTCAAAGTAGGAACGGATGATCGCCCCGTAATAGTCGGCATTGAAGGCGGTGAAATAGCGGGCGATCCGGCAGTCGCCCAGGCAATGGTATGGCCGGCGCACCTGGTAGAGGCCGAATGAATCCCCGTTGTCACCGACGGTGTCCATGTCCCACCACGATTCGACCGCGGCCACGGCCCGCATCGTGTTGGTGTCAATTCCCCACTTGATCGAGGCCCACTGGATGATCTCGCCGGTGGTGCCCTTGAAGCGCCCGTCGACGAACCGCCTGTAGGGCATTTCGCTCTGGCTGCGCCAGGCCTGAAGCATCTTTTTTCCGGGGACGCGGTGGTTGTCCCGGTAATTGGCCGGGCGCGGTTCAAACCCGCTGCGGGTGACCAGCCGAGCCGCGGCCTTGCTGCTTCTCGGGCCCCAGCCGACGGGCTCGGTCTTCTGGTACTTCGCCAGGGCCGTCGGTGAAAAGGCCACGGCAAGGGTGATGATCCCGGCGACGATGGCGCCGGTCAGGGCTTTCACCGGGAGGCTTCCGGTTCAACTTCCAGATACCGGAGCATCTCGAAGGGCTGATCGAGGGCGACCATTGCGTTGAGCATCATGCCGGTCGCGAAGAACCGGGCAACCTCGGGCCGGGTTGCTTCGCTGATCCGCAGCACTTCCTCGAAGAGGTCATCGAAACCTTCGCGGACGGGCTCTTTCAGGTCATCGCTTCCAACCGCCGCAAAAATCTGCAGGTGGCATCGGACCCGGTTGTCGTCGTTGAGCAGCTTCATGTACTCGAGGCCCATCTTGCGGATCCGTTCGTAGGGACTGTCCTCGGGCAGGACGGCCGGATAGAAGGCCTCCAGGATCCTTTCGTTCAGGGCCCGGTGGCAGCAAAGGAAAAGCTCCCGCTTGTTTTCGAACAGATCGTAGATGCAGGGCTGTTCCACACCGGCCCGCCCGGCGATCATCGCGGCGGTGGTTCCGGCATAGCCGTGGAGGCCGAATTCGATCATGGCGGCGTTGACCACCGCAATCCGGTTTTCATCCTGTGACGGTTTCTTCTTGGCTGTCTGATCCGTCAACTGCTTGCCTTCCCATTGGCGGCGTCCTCATGGCGCCACAGTCATCAACAAGTCCCCTCGCCGGGCCGGTGGCCTGGCGGCAATTCGACCGAAACAGGGTTTGTATCAGCCTTGGCGCCGTGCCGCGAGAAGCTCGTCGGCCGCCGCCTGTGCCGCCGAGATCTGATCAGCGACCAGATCGAGGCCGTTGTCCCAGAATGAAGGGTCACTGAGGTCAACACCGACCAGCTCCCCGAGTTGCTCTGGTGAGCGGGATCCCCCGGCGGAAAGCATTTCCAGGTAGCCGGGGACGATCTCCTCGCCGCGTTCCTCGTAGAGGCGGTAAACGGAAAGCGCGAAAAGCTGGCCGTATGCGTAGGCGTAGACGTAGCCGGGCGAGCCGATGAAGTGGGGAACATACGACCACCAGGAACGGTATCCGTCGGTCACTTCGACCGCGTCACCGAGCAGCTCTTCCTGGGTTTCCGCCCAGAGTTCCCCGAATCGTTCGACCGAAAGTTCGCCTTCGCCTCGGCGTGCGTTGTGGACCCGGTCCTCGAACTGGTTCATCGCGATCTGACGGAAAATGGTCGCGATCTGGCCCTCCACTGATTCGGAGAGCAGGCCAAGGCGGGAGGCCGGGTCCTTCTCGGCCGCCAGCAAACGGCCAAAGACCAGTTCCTCGGCGAAGACTGAGGCGGTTTCGGCAACGGTCAGCGGCGTGTCCTGGTGGAAGATCCCCTGCTTCGCCGCCAGGGCCTGATGGAGGCCATGACCGAGCTCGTGCGCGAGGGTGAGGACGTCGCGGCGACGGTCCGTGTAGTTCAGCATCACATAGGGATGCACCGCGGGAACCGTCGAGGCCGAAAACGCGCCGCCACGCTTGTCTGGCGCGGGGGGAGCGTCGATCCAGCGCCCTTCGAAGAAACGACCGACAACCTCGCCGGCTTCAGGTGCCAGTGAGTCGAAGGCACTCTGAACGATCTGGCGGCCCTGCTCCCAACCAATCGTCTCGTCGTCGGTTGCGATCGCCGCCATTCGGTCGTAGTCGGCGAGCCGGTCCAGTTCAAGCAGGCTCGCCTTGGTCCTGTACCAGGAGCGGGCCATCCCGTATCGCCCCTTGACCGCCTCCACCAGGGCCTGGACCGATTCGTCGGAAGCCTCGTTACCCAGATTCCGGGTCGCCAGCCAATGCGGGTAGGAGCGCAGGCGATCCTTGATTGCCTTGTCCTGGAGCAGGGTGTTGAAGACATAGGCCCGGGTGCGCAGACCGGGCTCAAGGGCTTCGGTGACCGCTTCGGCGGTGGCCTTTCGGACCGATCGGTCGGGATCATGCAGGCGGGCGAGCGCGATGTCGAGACTGACCGGCTCCCCGCCTTCCGGCAGCCCGACCCGGATCGCCGACGTCAACTCATCGAACAGACGGGACCAGGCTCCGGCGCCGGTCACCGAGAGTTCGGTTGCGATCCGCTCTTCCGGGGCGGAAAGCAGATGGTCGCGATAGCGGCGTTCGTTTCGAAGGTGATGGGCGCAGAACTCGAGGCCGGGGGTGTCGAGCAACTCCTCGGCCTTGTCGTCCTCCAAGGCGGCCCACTCAAGTTCGAAGAACAGCAGCCGGGTCTGGATTCTGGTCGCCCGCTCGGAACCCATCTGGAGCAGCGCCCCGTTGGCGGGGTCGGCAGTGTCGGCAGCAAACCTCAGATGCGCGTAGTTCAGTGCCCTCCCGGCGCGGTCGGAAATGTCGGCCAGCCGGGTCATGGCGACGATCAGGCCGGGCCCGTCAAGATTGGCAACCTGGCCTTCGTATTCGCCAGCGAACTTCTCCGAAGCCTTCTCGGCTTCGTCGAGCAGGTCATTGACGGCCTGCTCCGGGTCGGGGCTTTCCCCCTCGAGCAGGTCGTCGAGATTCCAGGTGACTTCGGCAAGAGCCGGGTCCGGCCCGCCGTCAGTCACGAAGCGGCCTCGCCCGTTCCGGCAGCGCCGCCAACCGGTCCGGCCGCCTTGGCCTTGAGCTGGCGGCGCACGATCACGTCGCCGACCAGCGAACCGATCGCACCGCCGGTGAGCACGGTGATCACCGGGAACCACCAACCCCACCACTTCTGCATCGAGCCGTAGGCGCAGAGCGCGATCAGCACGACGAAGAAGAATCCGTGAAGCGGTCCCAGGACGGAAACGATTTCGTGCCGGTCGGCGACAAACCGCGAAGCCCAGACCAGTGGAATCAGAAGCAGGAAGTCGAGGATCGCGACGATCGCGATGATGTTCAGGAAGCGGATTTCCCGGCTGCCGCCCGGGGCCTCGATAGCGAGGTCTTCAGAGGTACTCATGTCCCGCTGACGCTATCAACCGGCTGGACCCGTCAACCGTCTGGACCCGTCAACTGGACCGGCCCTTCAACCGGATCGGCCCGTCAACCGGCTGGGCCCGTCAAGCGGATCGGCCCTTCAACCGGACCGGCTTGCTGCCCGGCCGCCAACGGCGGTCTTTTCAGCAAATAGGTCTGAGAAGTCCGCTGTCGGCGAAAAGGACGTCGGTTTCCCGGCGGGGCGGTCAGTAGAGCGGGGTGGTGAGGTGAATTCCCGCGTAGACGGTGGCCAGGGTGAGGGCGAAGGTGAGCACCATCAGGAAACGGCTGTTGCCCTTTGCCATGTGCACGAAGACCGAAATGAAGGTGGCGATTACGAGACCCATCTTGACCTGGAACTGGCTGTTGTCCCAGAGCTCGAAGTGGGACGCGAGCGGCATTCCGGTCAGGATCAGCACACCGAGCGCGATCAGTGAACCCATGCCGAAACCGCGGGCGACCGCACCGATCCGGGACTGGTCTTCACCCTTGATCAGGACAGGAACCACATTCGCCGCAAGCATGATCTGGCCCCCGAGGAAATAGGCCATGGCGACGACGTGGAGGAAGAGCATGATTGTCCAGAACATGCGTGCAGGATAGTCAGGCCGGACGATGAATTGGCTGCGGCTTCACCGTAAATCCGGGGAAGCTTCATCCGGGCCGGGGGAGAGAACGTCCTGCCCGCTCCTTACCCTGAGGTAGTGGCAAGGATCCGCTCACAGCATGTATGCCGAAATTGCGCCCATGTGGCGATGGCCTGGTCGGGGCAATGTCCCGAATGCCGGGAATGGAACACCCTGGTCGAGAAGGTGGTGCCACAGAAGCCGGCCGTTGCCGACGGCAAAAGCGAGGCGAACGGCCGCAGGATCCGGGCTGGCGAGCCGGGTGGGGCGCTGCCGCTGAGGGAGGTCCGGGCGGCACGGGTCGAGCGGATGTCAACCGGGATCGGTGAGCTGGACCGGGTCCTTGGGGGCGGGGTCGTGCCCGGCTCTCTGGTCCTGCTCGGCGGGTCGCCGGGCATCGGCAAGAGCACCCTGACCGGCATGGCGATGGCGAACCTTCAGGTGGCCGGCATCGACACGCTTTACGTCTCGGGGGAAGAATCGGCCGCCCAGGTGCGCATGCGGGCCGAGCGGCTGGGGCCGGCGGCGCTCGAGGTGAAGGTTCTCGCGGAGAGTTCCCTTGAGGCGGTGCTGGGAACCATCGAATCGGCGGGGCCGGCTGTCTGTGTGATCGATTCGATCCAGACAATGCATAGCCAGGTGCTGAGCGGTGCGCCGGGATCGGTCAGCCAGGTCCGTGAGGCCGCCAATGCTCTGGCGGAGGTTGCCAAGAAAACCGACACCGCGATCATTCTGGTTGGCCATGTGACCAAGGAAGGGAGCCTGGCGGGTCCGCGGGTGCTGGAGCATCTGGTCGATTGTGTGCTGCGCTTCGAAGGGGAAAAGGAGCGCACCTGGCGGACCTTGCGCGCGGTCAAGAACCGGTTCGGGGCCACGTCAGAAGTTGGTGTGTTCGAGATGCGTTCCGGCGGGCTCACCGAGGTGCTTGACCCTTCCGCCAGGTTCGTCGCCGAAGCCACCGGGGCCCAGGGCTCGGTTGTGCTGGCTTCGATGGAAGGCACAAGGCCGGTGCTGGTGGAGGTCCAGGCCCTGGTCTCGCCGTCCGAACTGGAGGTCCCCCGGCGGGTGGTCAACGGAATTGACCGCAACCGCCTCAGCATGATCCTTGCGGTGCTGGCGCGGCATGCCCGCCTCGGCCTCGGTTCGGCCGATGTCTTCGTCAACGTGGTCGGCGGAGTCAGGGTGGATGAGCCGGGTGCCGACCTCGCGGTGGCATTGGCAGTGGCCTCGGCGCAGCGCGGCGAGCCGCTGGCTGGTTCCGGGTCACGGCCGCTGGCCTGTTTCGGTGAACTGGGCTTGACCGGCGACCTCCGGTTTGTTGCCCACGCTGACCGGCGGGTGGCCGAGGCATCCAAATTCGGGCTGGCACCGGTAATCGGACCATCGGCCGGCGAGCCGCTTTCCGGGCTGGCTCCGTCAGCCACCGTCGGTCAGGCCCTGAAAGCCGCATTTTCCTGCAATCGTGCCGCCGCCGGACGGGTTGCCGCCTGAACTTCAGGCAAGGCTAAATTCGGCTTCCGGGGCGGGATCGGCAGCCTTGTAGCGACCCGGCAAGGAAGCACCCATGCACCCAGCAGATCGCATGGGAAAGCCGAATCTGGCATAATTCGCTGAATGTCGCTAGCAGTCGAAAGTGATCTTGCTCATCTTTCCGATCGTCAGGATCCAAGGCTGCTGCGTGCGATAGATGCGGTCGCTCCGGGCACCGAACTGCGGGAAGGCATCGAAAACATCGTCCACGCCCACACTGGCGGCCTGATCGTGGTCGGGGAGACCGAGGACTTTGCCTTCATGCTCTCCGGTGGCATTCGGCTGGACATTGATTACAGCCCGGCCATGCTCTACCAGGTGGCGAAGATGGACGGGGCCATCCTGATTAATGCTGACGGCAGCAAGATCACCTGGGCGAATGTCCAGATGATGCCCGATCCGACGATTCATTCGGTCGAGACCGGCACCCGCCACCGGACGGCCGAGCGCATCTCGAAACAGGTTGATGCGCTGGTAATCGCGATCTCGGAGCGGCGGGAAGTAGTTTCGCTCTATCTGGAGGGCGTCAAGTACATCCTCCAGGATATCCCGGCCGTCCTGGCCAAGTCCAACCAGGCTCTGGCCACATTGACCAAATACCGGGCCCGGCTCGATGAGCTTTCCGGACGTCTTTCCCGGGCGGAGTTCAGCGGCGGCGTGGTGCTTTACGATGCGCTGGCGGTTCTGCAGCGGTCGGAGCTCGTGTCACGGATGGCAACCGAAGTGGAGCGTTACGTGATCGAGCTTGGTACCGAAGGCCGGCTGATCGAAATGCAGCTGGAAGAGACGATGGTCGGTGTCGCGGCGGAGCGACTGGCTTTGATGCGCGACTACGCGGTCGAGGACACCGAGGAGAACGTCCAGTTCATGCTTGAGGAACTGGCCGGGCTTCCCCATCAGGACGTTCTCGATTTTGGCCGTCTGGCCGAGCTGCTCGGCTACGACAGGAAGGTCAACACGCTTGACCTGGTGACCGAACCGCGGGGTTACCGGATGCTGGGACATGTGCCCCGGCTGCCGCGCCTGGTGGTTCAGAAGATCGTCCGGCATTTCGGCAATGTGGAAGAGGCCCTGGCAGCTTCCGATGACGAACTCGCTGCTGTCGACGGTGTTGGCCCGGCCCGGGCCAAGGAGATCCGCGAGGGTGTGCGGCGCCTCCAGGAATCCGTGATGGCAGACCGGTTTTTGAACACATGACGGCCGTGGCCGTCAACTACGAGACAAGGAGCATCTGATTTCCGATTCAGAGGCAGTGAACGGCGAAGAAGTAAACGGCGAAGATCTCGATCTGGTCCCGTACGTATGCGATTTCGAGGAAGGCGACAAGGTCGTTTACCCGCATCACGGGGCGGGCGTTGTGCTCAAGAAGGCCGACGCCGAGCTCATGGGTGAAACCCGCGAATACCTGACGATCAAGATTCTCCACAATGACTTGACGGTCAAGGTCCCGACCGAAAAAGCCGGTGAAGCGGGCCTGCGGCGCGTGATCGACGAGGACGAGATCAAGAAGGTCATCTCGGTGCTTTCGGATGAAGTCTCCGACATGCCCAAGAACTGGAACCGCCGCTTCAAGTACAACAAGGAAAAGATCAAGACCGGTGATGTGTTCGAGCTGGCGGAAGTGGTTCGCAACCTCGCCCTGCGTGAGATGGAGAAGGGCCTTTCCACGGGCGAAAAGCAGATGTACACCCGGGCCAAGAAGATCCTCGCCTCCGAGTTCATGTACGCCCTCGACAAGGACGAAGAGGGAGCCGAGAGCTACCTTGACGGCCTGCTTGAGGAACGTTACGAGGCCTCGGTCGCGGCTGCTGCGGCCTAGGCTGCGGTCGGGGGACCCCACATGGGGGTGGCGGCAGTAATCGTTGCCGCCGGCTCCGGGCAAAGGCTCGGGGCCGGCCGGCCCAAGGCATTGGTCGAGCTGGCCGGCCGGCCGCTCTACGCCTGGTCGGTGGAGGCGTTCAGGCAAGCGACCCATGTCGATCGCATCTACGTCGCGGTCCCCCCGGGGCAGGCCGGGCTCTTCACCGAGCCGGACATCGTGACCGTCGAGGGTGGCGAGACCCGCTCACATTCGGTCGCCAACGGTGTCGCGGCGATTGCCGATGACGACGGTTCCGGGCTGGTGGTTGTTCATGATGCTGCCCGTCCCCTGGTCAGTCCGTCGCTGATTGACGCCACCGTGATCGGACTCGCTTCCGATCCGGAGCTCGATGCCCTCATTGCCGCCGCACCGATGGCCGACACCGTCAAGCGGCTGGGGGATCAGGGTCTGGTTGTGGAGACCCTGGATCGCTCGAAACTGGTCGCGGTTCAGACCCCGCAGGTTTTCCGGACCGCGTTTCTGCGGGAGGCGATCGCGGCGGGAGATCTCGCCGCCGCGACCGACGACGCGGCCCTGGTCGAGGCGGCAGGGGGTGCGGTAGGGGTGATCGAGTCACCGTCCGCCAACATCAAGGTGACCTCCCCGGATGACCTTGAGCTGGCCGCCCATCTGCTCGAAAGGCCCCGATGACCGAAACGGTGATCACCGACTACCACCTCCACCTGCGGGGTGACGATCTCGATGCCCGGGCCGCCGACCACTTCACCCCGGAGAACATCGCCCGCTATGTCGAGGCGGCAGAAGCCGTCGGTGTCACCGACCTCGGCTGTGCCGAACACATGTACCGCTTCACCGAGGCGCTGACCGTCTGGCGGCATCCCTTCTGGGACGAATGGGCGATCGATGATCTCGACCAGTACGTCGAGGCAGTGAAGGCCAGCCCGATCAAGCTCGGGATCGAAGGTGACTACATCCTCGGCGCGGAAGAGAAGCTCGATGACCTGCTTGGCGGCCGGCCCTTTGATTTCGTGGTCGGGTCGGTTCACTTTCTCGGTGACCTTTCCCTCGATACAGAGGAGTACTCGATCTGGGACGGAGGCCGGGACCCGGATGAGATCTGGCGCCGCTACTTCGAGACCCTTGCCAGCGCGGCCCGGTCCGGACTCTTCGACATCCTCGCCCATCCGGATCTGGTCAAGGTCTGGGGCCGGGCCGGCCGCTTGCCGTCAACCGACCCCCGCGGCTTTTACGAGCCGGCGATCGAGGCGATCGCGGAAAGCGGGATCGCCGTCGAGGTATCGACCGCCGGTCTGAGAAAGAACGTCGGCGAGATCTACCCCGCCCCGGCCTTCATGGAAATGTGCGTCGAGGCCGGCGCCAGCTTCGCGCTTTCCTCGGACGCCCACGAACCGGCCCAGATCGGGTTCCGCTACGGCGAGGCCATCGAGTTTCTCTCGTCGCATCGGGTAACAGAACTCGCAACATTCACCGGTCGCAACCTTGAGCTACATCCGGTCGGCAGTCTGGCTGGGTCAGGCCTCCGTCGGGAAGGGAGCAGTTGAAATGCCAGTCAGCGTCGGAATCGGTTACGACAGTCATCGCTTCAGTGAAGGGCGCCCGCTGATCCTCGGCGGGGTCCGGATCCCCTTCGAAAAGGGCTTGAGCGGGCATTCGGATGCCGATGTCCTGACCCATGCGGTAATCGATGCGATTCTCGGGGCCTCCGGTCTCGGTGACATCGGCGAGATTTTCCCCGATACGGATCCGGCCTGGGAGGGGGCGGATTCAATCGACCTGCTCCGCACCGTGATCGGCATGACCCGAGGGTCGGTCATCAACGTTGACGCAACCCTGATCTGCGAAGAACCGAAGCTCGGTCCACACCGTCCGGCCATGGTTGCCCGGCTCGCGGAATCAACCGGCTCCCGCGTTTCGGTCAAGGCAACGACCAACGAGGGTATGGGATGGGTCGGAAGAGGCGAAGGGATAGCCTGCATGGCCGTTGCGACGGTGGAAACGGGACAGGACGGTCCCGGCACATCGACCGGCTGATCAATCGCTCAGGCTCAAGTAAAGTCGCCCTTCCATGAACCCCCTGAAACCCCTGACTGAAGCCCTGGCCAACAAGGGCTTCGAACTGAGGACTCTCCACAAAGCCGGGATGCTGGGCGGGCTGCCGCCGAAGGCGATCCCGGTTGCGGCCTCGGCCCTGATCAGGGGTGGGACCACGCCGGCCACCGCGATCCGGGTCGCGGCAGCCAAGCACGGCGACCGGGTTTTTATCGAGGATGACCACGGTGAGCTCACCTTCGGCGAAGTGCACCGTCGCAGCAACGCCCTGGCCCGCGCTTTCGCGGGACTGGGGGTCGGCCCCGGTGATGGTCTGGCAATCATGTGCCGCAACCATCGGGGCTTTGTCGAGGCAAACCTGGCGGGCTGGAAGCTCGGGGCCACCGTGATTCTGCTCAACACCATGTTCTCCGGGCCGCAGCTTGCCGATGTCATGGAGCGCGAGGGAGCGAAGCTGCTGGTGCTCGACCATGAATTCGAGGAGCTGCTCTCGGATGTCCCGGAGCGGTTGAACCGGATTTGTGCCTGGG
The DNA here is from genome assembly GCA_044221915.1 of Solirubrobacterales bacterium. Lineage (GTDB taxonomy): Bacteria > Actinomycetota > Thermoleophilia > Solirubrobacterales > 70-9 > 67-14. Next base: position 845 of record JBGAOF010000008.1, on the reverse strand, counting down.
AACCCGAGCCGGGTGCATCCGAGCTGCCGAGTCTCGACGACCTGATCGCATCGAATCCGGATGACGACCTGCCATGGCCGAGCGAGACCGGCCGTAACATCCTCCTGACCTCCGGGACCACCGGCACCCCGAAGGGTGCCCAGCGGCCCGCGCCAAGCGGCTTCAGCGTGATGGTCGGAATGTTCGAAAAGATTCCTCATCGCGGCGGCCAGACCATGGTGATGGCGGCGCCGCTGTTCCACTCCTGGGGGTACATCAACTCGGTGATTGGAATTTCGGTCGGCGCAAGGCTGGTCCTCCAGCATCGTTTCGACCCGGCCGGAAGCATGGAGCTGGTTGATCGCTTTGACGCTGACGTCCTCGTTGCCGTTCCGGTCATGCTTCAGCGGATCCTCGAGCTCGACCCGGAGATCAGCGATCGCTTCAAGGCTCGCCATCTCCGGATCGTCACCCTTTCCGGATCGGCCCTTCCTGGTGGTCTTGCCACCACCTGGATGGACCGCTACGGAGACAACATCTACAACCTCTACGGCTCTACCGAGGTCGCTTTCGGGTCGATCGCGACCCCGGCCGACCTTCGTGAAGACCCGGCCACTGCCGGAACCCCGCCTTACGGGACCAGTGTGAGACTGATCGACGATGAGGGCAATGACGTCCCCCAGGGTGAGACCGGCCGCATTTTCATCAGCAACGAGATGACCTTCGACGGCTACACCGGCGGCGGCGACAAGGAAAAGCTCGACGGCTACCTCTCAAGCGGCGATGTCGGGCATTTCGATGCCCAGGGAAGGCTCAGCATCGACGGCCGCGACGACGAAATGATCGTCTCCGGCGGCGAGAACATT
>JBGAOF010000089.1:0-7998 GCA_044221915.1 Solirubrobacterales bacterium | reverse complement strand
CATCGCCTGCGGGCCGCAGGCGAGAACGGCAGCCATCCAGATTGACCGCCAGCTCGCCGCTGGCACCCCCACCGAATAGGCGGACCGGAAAGTCGGCCAAAGCGCACCACATCTGAGCCGGTAGTCGATCTGCCTCTCGGTCAGACCCATCCCGAGTAGCTGTGAACGGGTGACGATCCCGAACGTCTGCCTTCCGGCCGCAACCAGACGGCGATTGAGATGCTGGCCCGGATCCATTCGACAAACATGCCGGCCTTTCGCTCCCACGTGGCATGCGGACTGTGACAACTTCGTTACCTGAGCCGGTCGAATGGTTCCAGGGCATCTCTGGATTCCAGGTTTCAGGGCATCTCTGGATTCCAGAGCCGCCCCCTCAAGGGTCGGCGGCGTCGGATGGTCTGCGTGAAGGGGTCCGCGAGGCGCTCAAGACCCATGGTTACCGACAAATGTTGTGGGTAACCGTGGGTCTTGAGCGTTGGGGCCGCTTCAGCGGCACCCGAATGGACTCGCCGGAGCTGCCGGCACGTCAGCGCGGTCTGGCGGTGAACGTGGTGGTGCCGTTGCAGATGAAAATCTTCGCGCCAGAGAAGAGGTCCGGGACAATGAACGCGAAATTGAGCTTCAGCTTGCCGGTCACAGCCCGGCCGCGGCGGCTCAGCTGGACCTCATAGTTCTTCGTCGCCTTTGCGCCGACATTCATGGCCGCCGGCTGAAGGGCCTTGCTCTTGACAGTTCTGCCGATCTGTCCCGCAGCCAGCGGCTGGAAGAGTTCACTACCGGCCCGGGAAGTGAAACCGCCGGTCGTCTCCAGGCAGAGCGTCGGGACGACCGTGCGGATGCCGGTCACCCGCTCGCCGTTGAGGGCGAAAGTGATGGAGCTCCCACCCTTGGTCACGCCCTTGTACGGAGCCGCTGCTGCGAAGTCGGCCGCGAAGAGGAACCAGGCGGAAAACAGGCAGGTGAACCACAGCAGAGCCACAAGGAAGCCGCTCCGGGCCTGGACCCGGCCAGTATCACGCCTGGTGCCGAGGATCTCGCCCAGCGGATTGCGATCGGGTCGGTTGATGATTTCGGGATGGAACGTGTTCATTTGGTCACCTTGATCGTGTTGGTTGAGCTGACGGAGGAGAAGCCGAAGCCGGAAACGACTGTCCGAAGGGAGAAACGGCCTCTGGCTTGACGCGAAGCTCTGATCGCGAGCGGCACCTGGACCGTTCGGCCAGCAGCGACGTCTTGCACGGTCCGGCAGGCCGGCAGGCGGATTGCGCCCCGGGCCTTGCGGCTGGCAGCGACACAGACCTTGACCTGCGGGGCGGCTGCCTCGGCGACCGTCACCCAGGCGGACAGGGTTGCCCGGCCGGCCGGCCGCAGCTTCAGGTTGGCCGGGGTGACGCGGAGCGAGACTTTGGGCTGGACCGGGTCGGGATCAGTCGGTCCGGTTGGTCCGGTGGGGCTGGTCGGTCCGGTTGGTCCGGTCGGGCTGGTCGGTCCGGTTGGTCCGGTCGGGCTGGTCGGTCCGGTTGGCCCGGTGGGGCTGGTCGGTCCGGTAGGTCCGGTGGGGCTGGTCGGTCCGGTAGGCCCGGTCGGGCCCGTGCCGGTCAGGGTGGCCAGACCGAAAGCCGGCTCCTTGCCGTTCCCGACCTTGACCGGGTTCAGTGTGCAATCACCACCCCCGGTGTTGGCCGGAACCGGTGCGACATAGACCGACCCACGATCCTGCCAGGTAATCATCGAGCCATCCGGGGAGAAGCGCGGGTAGGCCGGTGCCTGGGCGATCCCGACCACCGAACAGCGATGGGTCGGATTGCCGGCCGGCGGAGTGCCGTTGGTGTTCCAGAACGAGAACTCGGCCGCATCGGAATTCTCCGGCGTGACCTCAAGCACTGTCTTGCCGTCAGAGGAGACGTCGAAACTCTCCATGTCCCCGGCATTCGGATCACTGAAACCAAGCCAGGCGGTCGGCTCGGCACTGTTCGCCTTCTGGACCCAGATCCGGCGGAAGTCTGTATCCACAAAACCGGCGTACGGGGTTCCCGGGATCCAGCGGGGCCGAACATAGTAGGTGTGGCAGTTGATCAGGCAGGGATTGGTGGTCCCCGGACCTGCGATGAAGGACACCTTCTGGTTCAGCGTGCAGGGATTCGTCCAGCAATCGAAGTAATGCCAGTCGTAGACGAACACACCGCCGTCAGGCGAGATCGTGCCGCCGTTGAACGGGGCGAACGAGCCGGCCCCGGTCTTCGGCAGGTTCCATGTGTCCTTCACCTGGCCCGTGGCGGGATTGATGAAGTAGGCGAAAGCGTTCGAGCTCGCCTTCTTTATCGCGACAATCGTGCCGTCGTTCTTCTGGGTCGGGGTGACGTAGCGGGTCTCGGCCGTGGCATCTGCAGTCACCTTCTCGGTGATCGTCCCGTCGGGTGAGGTCCGGTAGACGTTGCCGTCGCTCCCGACATAGGAAACGTTGGCGGCCTGGGCTCCGGACGGCTGAAAGCCCGAGAGAGCGAGCAGAAGCAGGAGCAGGAGCAGGCCCGTGGCGACAACGAGCTTCCCGGGGTGGGTGAGCATGGGTCGGGATACGGGAATCATGGGACGAAACCTCCAAGGTCGGTGAATGCTGGCCCGGGCAGGTTCCCGGCCGGGCATTGCGGTCACTTTGCGGCCAGATTGCGGCGGAGAAAACCAGCAGGAAAGCCGAAAAGGAAACGGGGACAGGGCGTCCGACCGAAACGGGGCATTAGGGAAGTCGAACTCGCGATGCCGGATAAGGTGAGCCGGATCATGGACGGCCACCAGCCGAAAGAAAAGACAACGGCCACGGAAAACGGTGCTGCCCCGGGCCGGCGGGAGTGGGCCGGACTGGCCGTGCTGGCGCTCGGCCTGGGAATGATCGTCCTGGACGGAACGATTGTCGGGGTCGCGCTGCCGACCATGATCACCGATCTCGGACTCGACCTGAGCGACGCCCAGTGGGTCAACAGCCTCTACGCGATTGTGCTGGCCGGGCTGCTGCTTTCAACCGGTCGCCTCGCCGACCGCTGGGGCCGCCGGCGGCTCTTTCTCGCCGGGATCGTCGTCTTCCTCGCCGGCAGCGCCCTGGCCGCCGCCGCCGAAGCGGGCAGCACCCTGCTCGCCGCAAGGGCCGTCCAGGCGGTCGGGGCGGCCCTGATAATGCCCTCCACCCTTTCCACGGTCAACGCCACGTTCCGGGGCCGGCACCGGGCAGCCGCCTTCGGCGTCTGGGGAGCGGTGATCTCCGGAGCGGCCGCGATCGGGCCGCTGGTCGGCGGTGCCCTCACCGAATACGCCGCCTGGCAATGGATCTTCCTGGTCAACATCCCGGTCGGGCTGATCCTGATAATCGCGGCCCTGCTGACCGTCCCTGAAACCCGGGGGGAAGCGACCGGGCGTGGGGCCGATGTCGACGGGGCGCTGCTCAGTGGAATCGGCTTCGGCGGGCTCGTCTACGCCGTGATCCAAGGCCCCGAGATCGGCTGGATCAAGCCGAAAGGCGATCTCGACCTGCTCGGGTTCACCTGGCCGGCAAGCGCCCCGGTCTCGATCATCCCGGTGATCTTCGGACTGGCCGTTCTCGCCCTTGTCCTTTTCGTGTTCTGGGAACGCCACCGGGCCCGGATCGGCCGTTCGGCCCTGCTTGACCTCAACCTGTTCCGGCTCCCCACCTTCACTTGGGGGAATCTCACCGCGGCAACCGTGGCGATCGGTGAATTCGCGATCATCTTCGTGCTGCCGCTCTACCTGATCAACGGCCTCGGGCTCAGCACCATGGGCGCCGGGCTCGCCCTCGCCGCAATGGCGGTCGGCGCCTTTTTCTCGGGTGCTTCGGCCCGGCATCTCGCCGCCCGGTACGGTTCGCCTGGCACCGTCCTGATCGGGCTCGGACTGGAGGTCATCGGCGTGGTTGCGGTCGCCCTGGTGATCGGTGCGAACTCCCCCGGCTGGCTGATCGCGGCTCTGCTTGCGATCTATGGGCTTGGCCTCGGGCTGGCCTCGGCCCAGCTCACCGGACTGGTCCTGCGGGATGTGCCAACCGGCCTTTCGGGTCAGGGCTCGGCCGCCCAGAGCACCGTTCGTCAGGTCGGTTCCTCGCTCGGGACCGCACTTTCCGGAGCTGCGCTGTCCGTTGCTCTGGCCCTGACCCTGCCCAGCTCGCTCGAAGGCAAGGGACTCAGCGGCCAGGCCGCCGACAGCCTTGCCAACAGCACCCGTGAGAGTGCCGGCTCCACCATCGCCGAACTCCGGGCCGAAGGTGTCGCCAGCCATTTCGGAAACCAGACCGACGCGATTACCGCTGCCCTCGCGCAGGGCTTCGCTGACGCCACCCGGGCCTCGCTGCTGCTCGCCTCGCTCTTCCTGCTGCTCGGCCTGACCGGTGCATTCCGGGTCCGTCGCGCAGCCCGGTGATTGCGGCAGAACGCAGGATCACAAGCGGGAATATGATCGGGGTCCCTGCGGATCCCCGGGATATCCCGACGAGACCGCAACGGTGTCAGCTCGATGCCGGGCCGGCCGCCGCAACCAATACAAGGAGACTCCATGGGACTACTTGAAGGCAAGAACGCGATCGTCACCGGGTCGGCCCGGGGCATCGGACGCGCCACCGCCGAGCTTTTCGCCGCCAACGGGGCAAGAGTTCTGATCAATGACCTCGATGCCGACATCGCCGAACAGACCGCTTCCGAAATCCAGGGTGAAACCGCCGTTTTCGGTGGCGACCTGACCAAGGGCGATACCTGCGACAGACTGGTCGCCACGGCAATCGACGCTTTCGGATCGGTTGACATCGCGGTTAACAACGCCGGCTACACCTGGGACGGTGTCGCCCACAAGATGGGAGACGACCAGTTTCAGGCGATGCTTGACATCCATGCAATCGTCCCCTTCCGGGTTGCCCGGGCCCTCGCCCCCTCCTGGCGCGAGGCAGCCAAGGCCGAAGCGGCCGAGGGCAAGGAGTACTTCCGCAAGCTGATCAACATCAGCTCGGTTTCCGGCACCATGGGGAACGCCGGCCAGGCCAACTACAGTTCCGCAAAGTCGGCTGTTGTCGGTTTGACCAAGACGCTCGCCAAGGAATGGGGACAGTTCAAGATCAACGTGAACGCCGTCGCATTCGGCTTCGTCGAAACCCGCCTGACTGCCGCCAAGGAAGGCGATGCCGAGACTTTCAAGGGACCGGATGGCGAAGAGATCCAGCTTGGCATCCCGGAGCAGATGCGGGCGATGGCGCCGATGATCACCCCGCTTGGCCGACCGGCATCTCCCGAGGAGGCCGCCGGACCTGTCCTCTTCCTGAGTTCCGGTCTTTCCGACTACGTCCAGGGTCAGGTCCTGAACGTGACCGGGGGCCAGTTCGGCGGCATGTACAGCTAGCCAAGGTCCAGACGCGTCATGAAGGGCCCCGCTGGCGGGGCCCTTTTTTACAGCCGGACGGCCAGGCGCGTGGCTCAACTACCTGAGGGAAAGTTCGCCGCGGTCAGGGCCGGCTTGCCGGCCCTGAAAAGCCACTGCTGAAAGAAATCCCGCAAGGCCGCGGACCGGGCCGGGCTGAAATCCGCGACCGCCACGGCAGCATCGATGAATTGGGGGGCGTCGATCACCCCGTAACGGTGGTCAGCCTGGACTTTCCTCGCCAGGTCGGAGAACTTCGCGTCACCAACGATCTGACGGTAGAACTGGAGCATCATCGCCGGGCGGTAATAGGTCTCGAACTCGCCGAACAAATTGGCCGGATCATTGTCCAGGGTTCCCGGCGGGATCTTCCATCGCCGGGGTTTCGCCGAGTCGTACTTTGACTGGGCGACTGCCGCCGCAGCGGATGGGCCTTCATGGTTCCAGGTTGCCCATTCAGCCCACCCTTCGTTGAACCAGATCTGTTTCCACCGGGCCGGGCCGACCGCATCGCCGAACCACTGGTGGGCGTATTCATGGACGAGGGTCGGAATGTCCATTTCCGGCATCGGGAAATGGATCTTCCCCTGATTCTCGAGAACGTAACCGATCCCGGTGGTCCGCCCGGCAAGAACACCCCCCGAGTCGAAGGGGTAGGGGCCGAAAAGCGCGGAAAGCTCGTTGATAATCGCTTCCTGCTGGCCGAAGGAGGTCATCATCTGACTCACCTGCGACGGGGTGGCAGTGGCGTCGAAGGCGTTGTAGAGCGGCAAGGTTCTGCCGGTCTGATGATCGGTCGCCGTCGCGGTCCAGTAGGTGCAGCGGCAGACCGAACCGGTAGTCAGGTACGTGGAGGTGGGGATCGAGGTCCGCCACCTCCAGGTGGACCGATCTCCCGGCCCGCTTGTCCGCGAGACGAGCTCACCCGTGCCGAGGGCAGTCCACCCGCCGGGTCCCGAACCACCCGGGACGGTGATCGTGGTGGTGAAAGCGGCCTTGTCCGAGGGAATGTTGTTGTTCGGAAACCAGCTCTGCGCACCGATCGGTTCGCTCACCGTGAAGGAGCCGAAGCAATCGGGGTTGCCGGGGCCCGGCTTGCCTGACCGACAGGCCCGCATCCACCCCTCCAGCGCGCCGTCAGGGTCAACGATGTGATTTACGTAACCGCTGTAATAGGTCTTGACGGTGAAGGTCTCACCCCGCTCGAGCGGGGTTTCGGGGGTGATGATCAGCTTGGTGTCGTCACGTCGGGTGAAGCTGGCCTTCTCGCCGTTTACCGTGACCAGAGCGACTCGCAGGCCTGGCTTTCCCGGCATGCGGGAACCGAAATCAAGGCTGAACCGCCAGAGGTCCGATTTCGCGCGGGCAAGCATCCTTGAACTGGTGCCCGGCCTGAACCGGTTGACCAGCGGGGCGTAATCGAGCCGGATATCGTAATCGAGCGCGTTATATCCGCCGTTTCCAATCTCGGGAAAAAGCCTGTCCCCGGCGCTCTGCGCCCCGGCGACAAAAGGTGGTCCCGGATTGTCCGGACCGTGGTGCGGGTCACGGATACTGAGCGGGCGCGCACCACAACTGCGCCCGCCACCACCCCGGAAACAGGACACAAGGAAATACTTTCCGGCGGCGGTTGACTTCCTCACGAAAGCCGCGGCAAGAACGCTCTTTCGACCTCGGGCCGGCAGTCCACCTGGGGTTCGGCGACGACCCAGCAGGATGGGACCGGGCTTCCGGTCCTTTGAAAGGGTTAGCGAGATCCGGCCACGAACCCTTTTTCCCAGGGGATTCTTCACGGTGGTCGCGACGATGTAGCTACCGCCCCGGACCATCTCCCCACGCGCTTTCAGGCCGATTACTTCCGGTCCCTCGCCGGCAAACGACGGAGCGGCCGCAAGGGAGCCGATGAACGCAACGAAAAGACAGGCCGCTGCCATCTGGAGGGAGACCGGTTTCACACCTCACAGGGTGGCAGATCCGGTGCGGCTTCGCAGCCGTTCCTAGCGTCGCTCCTCGACCGGCGGGGTCCCTGCCTCACCTGAGATCGCGAGGGGCGGCCAGGGACCGAACCAGTTGTCACGGGCACCGTCGAGGGTGATCACCGAGCCGGAGTGGAACGCACCCGCGTCCGAAGCGAGGAAGGCGATCAGCCACGCCATCTCCTCCGATTCCCCGACCCGGCCCATCGGAATCGTGCGATGAACCACATCCACTACTTCCTTCGGATACTTGTTCACGAAGGTGTCCGTCGCAAATTGGCCGGCCGCCAGCGCGCAGGTCCGGATCCCGAAACGGGCCCATTCGATCGAAAGGGTCCGCATCATGTTCTCCACGGCGGCCCGGGCCGCACCGGAGTGGACCATCCCCGGCATGCCGTTGTGGGGTGAAAGGGTGACGCTGATCACCGCGCCGGATTCCTGGGGGATGAACGCCTTGGTCGCGGCGGCATGGGTCATCAGCCAGGTTCCGGTCACGTTGAGCTCAATCACGGTCCGGAAGCCCTTCGGGGTGATCGTTTCGGCCGGGGTCATGAACTGGCCCCCGGCGTTGTTGACCAGCACATCGATGCGGCCGTGACGATCCATTACGCCATCG
>JBGAOF010000088.1:0-8044 GCA_044221915.1 Solirubrobacterales bacterium | reverse complement strand
AGCGGCACTCGGGCTGATCCGGGACGGGGACGAGGCCCGTCTGGCGGTCGAGGTCGCGCTCCTGAAGGCAGCCCGGCCCGACTTCGACCCGTCCAGCGAGGGCCTCGCCCGCCGGCTCGAACGACTCGAGGCGGGGGTCCAGCCGGCCTCCCCGCCGCCAGCCCCCGGGTCGTCGGCCGCCGCTCCGTCGGCATCCGGGCCACCGGCCGAGGCCGGGGACGAGGCATCTCCCGAGCCTCGGGCACCCGCCCCGGCCGCCGTGGAGAGCACCTCACCCCCGGAGCCGTTTGACCTTGATCGACTGAGACGGGCCTGGCCGGCCGTCCTTGATTCACTGGGTGTCTCCGCTTCGGGCATGGCCGCCTCCTATTTCGACGGCACCTCGCCGGTCGATCTCAGCGATTCGAAACTGACGGTCGGCTTCGCGGCCGACTCGGCCTTCAACCGCCGTAACGCCGAACGGAAGGAATGCCGGGAAGCGATCGGCCGGGCGCTAACCGAAGTGACCGGCGAGAGCTTCCAGATCGATTACAGCAGCCTTGGGTCGGAGCAGCCGGCCACGGACCCGGAGTCCGAAACCCTGGGCGAGGATGACTTCATCGCCCGGGTCAAATCCGAATTCAACGCAGAGGAGGTCATCTGATGGCAAGGAAGGGAATGGGCGGCATGCCCGGCGGGATGGACATGAGCAAGCTGCTCAAGCAGGCCCAGCAAATGCAGAGCGAGATGATGCAGGCACAGGAGGCACTCAAGGACGAGGTCGTCGAGGCCAGCGCCGGCGGCGGCATGGTCAAGGTCAAGATCAGTGGGGACCTGGTTGTTCAGGACGTGGCGATCGATCCGGATGCGGTTGACCCGGAAGACTCGGAGATGCTGGCCGAGATGGTGCAGGCGGCGATCAATGAAGCGATCCGCTCCGCCCAGCAACTTGCCGAATCGAAGATGCCCCAGATGCCGAACATGCCGGGCATGCCCGGCCTCGGTGGATGAGCGAGGGTCCCGCACCACTCAGCCGCCTTACCGCCGAGCTTTCGCAGCTGCCGGGGATCGGCCGGCGAACCGCCCAGCGTCTTGCTTTTCACATCCTGCGCTCCGATGATTCGGATGCCCGCAGCCTCGCCCAGGCGATTGTTGAAGTGAAGGAGAAGGTCGGCCTCTGCGAGGTCTGCTTCAACTTGGCCGAAGGTCCGCGCTGCCGGATCTGCGAGGACCACGGCCGGGACCATTCGCTGATCTGCGTGGTTGAGGAACCGGCTGACGTGATCCCGATCGAACGGACCCACGAGTACCGGGGGCTCTACCACGTGCTCGGTGGGGCGCTCTCGCCGATTGACGGGATCGACGCGGAAGACCTGCGGATCGCGGAACTCAGGCGGCGGGTTGAGGCGGGGGGGATCAGCGAGGTGATTCTCGCGACGAACCCGACCACCACCGGTGAGGCAACCGCCTCCCATATCGCCGACCTGATCCGCGAGCAGGTCACGGTCACCCGTCTCGCGGCAGGGTTGCCGGTCGGGGCGGACCTCGAACACGCCGACGAGGTTACCCTCGGCCGGGCCATGGGTTTGCCACGGATCTGGTGGCAGACCTGCGGCACCCCGGTTGTGGCTGGGCTGAGGCGCGCTCGTGGTCGCAGACCTGCGGCACCCCGGGGCGGGGCTCGGTGGCCGTGCCGGGGTTGCGTCAGCTTCGATGGTGCCTGAGCAGGGCCATCTGCCGGGCCCTGGCAAGGAGGCGGCCGTCCCGGCTCCAGAGTTCCGCGTCCTCGCTGAAATGCCCCTCGGCGCCCTCCTCGGCGGTGAGGCGGATCAGGTTCCAGTTCGGCGGGCCCGGTTCAGGCAGGGTGTGGGGGAAATGAACGGTGTACTCGAGGGTGGGGGCGAAGGGGATCTCTTTGAAGACCACGAACGGCGCCGGGTACCAGACATCGAGGACGGCGGCAGCCAGAACCGGGTCAACGGGCTGTTCGTCACGCAGCCGGATCCAGCCCATCGTTTCCGGGATCTCCGCGCCCTCCCCGGGCACCCCTTTGATCATCGCCGCCCGGTAACGCCCGAAAACGGCGACCGGGGCCTGCTCTGTGTCCCACTCCTCGACTTCCTCCGGCGGCGGCACATCCGGCATCCGCGAGTTGTCAAACGACGGGCCGTCACGCTCACCCGAGAACACCGCCATCGCCTGGGCCTTGACTTCGCCGTCCTGGATCATCCGGGCCGAAAGAAAAGCCGTGATGTGGCCAGCGTGCTCGACCCGGACCTCAATTGTGGCTGGGCCGACGGTCGGACGGAGCCGAAAATGAACGTTGAGTGAACGTGGCGGCGGCGTGTTTTCAGGGATCGCCTCCGCGACTTCGGCCGTGATCGCCCTCAGCATCAGCGCGGCTACGTAGCCGCCATTCGGTCCCCGGCCGATCCACCAGCGGTCGCTGAGGTGGATCGCGTAGCGTCCCTCGCCCTGCGGACTCGCCGCGGTGTCCTGTTCGAAACCGGTGGTCACTTGCTTTCGGGCGGGATTCTGCCCGACCTCGACCGGAAGCGCAGTCCGGGTGATCGGTCGTCAGGTGGTGGCTAATCCGTATGCTCAGGGGCGATGCCTGAACGTGAAGACATCGTCGTCATGAAGTTCGGTGGTACTTCGGTCGCCGGGCCGGAGGAACTCAAGCGAGCCGCCCGCCGGATGGTCGCTGCCCGGGAAGCCGGCAACAGCGTCGTGGCGGTGCTCTCGGCCCGGGGCAAGACCACCGATGAGCTGGTCGCCTCCGCCTACGAGGTTTCCGACCGTCCGGACCCCCGGGAGATGGACATGCTGCTTTCGACCGGGGAGCGGATCTCCTGCGCGCTGGCCGCGATGGCGATCAACGACATGGGTCACAAGGCGGTTTCACTGACCGGCTCGCAGGCCGGCATCGTCACCGACTCGTCGCATACCAAGGCGAAAATCATTGACGTCAAAGCCGACCGGATCCGGGAAGGACTCCAGGAAGACAAGATCGTCCTGGTCGCCGGGTTCCAGGGAGTCTCGACCGACAGTCGCGATGTGACCACGCTCGGTCGTGGTGGGTCGGACACGACGGCCGTGGCCCTCGCCGCCGCGCTCGGAGCCTCGGTCTGCGAGATCTACACCGACGTGACCGGGGTGTTCAGCGCCGACCCCCGGATCGTCCCCGATGCCCGCAAGCTGCCGGTCGTCTCCTTCGAGGAGATGCTTGACATGGCCGCCTCGGGGGCCGGAGTCCTGCAGCTCCGGTCGGTCGAATACGCCCGCAATTACAGCATTCCGATTCACTGCCGCAGCAGCTTCGAGGACCTGCCCGGTACCCTCGTACTTCCCGAAAGCGAGACCATGGAACGACCGATAATCACAGCTGTCACCCATTCCACCGACGAGGCCCGGGTTACCGTCATCGGTGTCAAGGACGAGCCGGGCATAGCCGGGCGCATCTTCAGCGCCCTGGCCGACGCGAATGTGAACGTGGATGTGATCATCCAGAACGAACCGGTTCACGAGGGGGCGCTGGCGGACCTTTCTTTCACGGTCGAGACTGGTGACCTCCAGGCGGCGACCGACGCGATCGCCGGCCTCGGCGAGATCAGCCAGGAACTGCGGACCGACGAGCAGATCGGCAAGGTCTCGATCGTCGGCGCCGGCATGCGCAGCCACCCGGGTGTCGCCGCCAAGGTTTTTGAGGTTCTCGGCGAGAAGGAGATCAACATCGAGATGATCTCCACTTCCTCGATCCGGATTTCCTGTGTGATCCAGGCCGACCGGGTGCCGGAAGCCGTGCGCTCGCTCCACGGAGCCTTCGACCTTGGTGAACAGCAGATCCTGGCCGAAGCCCCGACGGGTGAACACCGACCGGTGGCCCCTTCCTGATCATGGCTGAATCCACCTACAGAGTCGGAGTTCTCGGCGCGACCGGTGCGGTCGGTTCGACCATTCTCGAGGTCCTCGCCAAGCGGAATTTTCCCGCGGGTGAAGTGGTCGCCTTCGCCTCCGGGCGTTCGGCCGGCAAGCAGGTTCCCTTCGCCGGCGGCGAGCTCACCTGCGTGGTCCCGGACGAGGAGACGATTCAGGGGATCGACATTCTGATCTCTTCGGCCGGGGGCTCGGTCAGCGCGGAATGGGCGCCGAAGTTTTCCGAGGCCGGTGCGGTGGTGGTCGACAACACTTCCTACTGGCGGATGCACGAGGACGTGCCGCTGGTCGTAGCCGAGGTGAATCCCGAAGCTGCCAAGGCTCACAAGGGGATTATCGCCAACCCGAACTGCACGGCAATGGTGATGTTGCTCGCCCTGGCCCCGATTCACCGGGAAGCGGGCCTGGAGCGGCTGATCCTTTCCAGCTACCAGGCGGTTTCCGGTACCGGTCAGAAGGCGATCGCCGAGTTGACCGAGCAGTCCGGGCAGGTCCTGAACGGCGAGGAGATCGACGATCCGAAGGTGTACCCCCACCAGATTGCTTTCAACGTGATTCCCCAGGTCGAGACCTTCAAGGATGGTGATGACTACACCACCGAGGAACGCAAGGTGATGGCCGAGACCCGCAAGATCCTCGGTCTGGGTGATGAGGTGAAGATCTCCGTGACTTGCGCCCGGGTACCCGTTTTCACCGGCCAGTCCGAGTCGCTCAACATCGAGACCCGCGAGGACCTCAGCCCCGAAAGGGCCCGCGAGATCCTGGCTGCGGCAGAGAACGTGATCGTGGTTGACGACCCGGCCGACGGCCGGTACCCGACTTCACTCGACGCGGCCGGCCGTGACGAGACCCTGGTCGGAAGGATCCGCCGCGATCCCGGCCAGGAGCGTTGCCTGAACCTCTGGCTGGCCGGCGACAACCTGCGCAAGGGGGCTGCCACCAACGCGGTCCAGGTGGCCGAGCTCCTGGTGGAAAACGACTGGCTCTAGAAGGCGGAAGGCGGGGTTTCAGTCCCCGAAATCCTCGGCGATGTCGGATATCCGCTCGTAGAGCGCCCGGAAGAAATCGCTCCGTGGCACCACGGCATGGACCCGGCCTTCGGTTGCGATCGGCACCACCATCACCCGATGGTGGAGGAAAGTCTCGGCCAGCTGGGTGTCGGCGTAGTCATCCTCGACCAGGACCGGGTCGGTTGTGAGGTAGCCCTTCACCGGTTCCTCCTGGCTGGAGATCCGCCTCTCAATCGTTTCGTCGAGTGAGCGGCGGATCATCCGGGCGCTCATCAGGGTTCCGACGTAGCCGGGGAAAACCGCTGCCATGAACTCCCGTTCACCGAACAACCCGGCGTACTTGCCCCGTTCGTCAACCACCGGCAATGCTGGCAGGCCGGACTCGATCACCAGCCGGGCTGCGTAGCCAACCGGATCGGTGGTCAACAGGGGTTTGACCTCCCGAATGACCGTTCTGACTATGTGATCTGCCAACTCACCACCTCGGAGAAACTAGCCGTTTTGCCCGCCATCTACCCGTACCTCAGCAGCACGTAGGCGGTGGCGAGGACGGTCGAGAAGATCGTCACCGGAAAACCCACCTTGAAAAACGGCCAGAAGCCGATCGGCCGGCCGGCCTTTTCCGCCATCCCGGCCGCGGCGACATTGCAGGCCGCGGAGATCAGGGTCAGGTTGCCCCCGAAGCAGGCGCCGAGCGAAAGCGCCCACCAGTAGGCGACATCTTCCGACCCGCCCTTGATGTCCTTCACCACCGGGATCATTGCGGCCGTCAGGGGAATGTTGTCAACGATGCCGCCGACCACGGAGGAGGCCCAGATAATTCCGACCAGCTCCAGGTTGCGGTCGCCCCGGGTCGCGCTGGTGATCCCTTCGGCCACCTTTTCGATTGCCCCCGTTGCTTCCAGGGCGCCAACCATCACGAACAGACCGATGAAGAAGAAGAGGGTGGTCCATTCGATCTTCTCGAGCGCTTCCTCGATCGGAATGCGGGTGACCATGAGGCCGACCGCGGCGCCGGTGAGGGCCACGGTGGCCGGCTCGACATGCACGTAGTGATGGAAGAAGAAGAGCAGGATGGTGGCAACCAGGACCGGCATCGTCCGCCGCAGTTCGTCGTGATCGCGAATCGAGGCGGCAGCGTCCAGTTCCATCACATATCGCCGGTTCTGTTCGGATACCTGGAGTTGGCCGCGAAACGCGATGTAGAGGCCAACGGTGGTCAGGCCGAGGATCAACGCCACGCCCGGCAGGTTGTTGACGATGAAATCGTTGAAGGTGAGTCCTGCCGCATTGCCGATCATGATGTTCGGCGGATCGCCGATCAGGGTCGCGGCCCCGCCGATGTTGGCGGCCATCACCTCGATCAGGATCAGTGGCATCGGGTTGATGTCCAGGGTGTCCGCCAGCAGGAAGGTGATCGGCACCACCAGCAGGATGGTGGTCAGGTTGTCGAGGAACCCCGACATGACCGCCACGGTCAGTGACATCAGCATCACCAGCCAGAACGGGTTCCCGCGGGAGAGCTGGCCCGCCTTGGCGGCAACGAAGTCGTAGATCCCGCTTTGCTGGGTCAGGTAGACCAGGATCATCATTCCGGCGAGTAGCCCCAGGGTGGCGAACTCGACCGATTCGATTGCCAGCTCCTCGTTGAATTCCCCGACGAAGAGAACGACCACGGCGGCTCCAAGCAGGGCGACTTTCGTGCGGTGAACCCGCTCGCTCGCGATCAGGGCGAGCACAATCAGAAATGTTGCTACTGCCAGCGCCAGAAACCGAGTCTATGGAACCCGCCCTCGGAACCGGGCCCGGCCCTTTGCTCAGGCCTGGAGGGCCCGCCCGAGCTGCTCGACGGTCACCACCCCGGCCAGCCGTCCCTGCTCGTCGGTAACCATCAGGGCTCCGAACCGGCGCAGTTGCGCGTTCCCGAGCAGGCTGTCGAGGCCGGCCAGCTGGCTGACGGCGAGGTCCGTGTCGCGTTCGAGCAGGGTGTCGACTCGGGTTGCGGGCCGCTCGACTTCATCCACCGCTTCGAGCCGGTCACGCAGGGCCATGCCGAGGAAGCTCCCGTTCCCGTCCACGACCGGGAACCAGGACCAGCCGAACCGCAGAAAGTACTCCTCCAGGGCCCGGGCGCAGTCGAGGTCGGCGGGTATCGCAACCGGTTCCGGATCCATGATCTCGGCGACCGTGACCCGCTCGAGCTTCTCGCTCAATGTGCTGCGGCTCGCGGATCGCGCGGCACCGCTGACCAGCACCCCGATCATGGCCAGCCAGACCCCGCTGAAGACGTTGCCGTTGATCGCCCAGACGATCCCCAGTCCGATGAAAATCAGCCCGAAGATCCGGCCCAGGCCGGCGGCGAACCTGGTTGCGGCGCTTCTCTTGCCGGTCATCTTCCAGGCGATCGCCCGGACGATGCGCCCACCATCCATGGGGAAGGCCGGCAGCAGGTTGAAGCCGAGCACGAGGATGTTGATGGCGGCCAGCCAGGCGATCATCGTGACCAGCCCGGTCGTGTCGGCGGTGACCCGCATCTCAAGCGCGTCCCTGAATGTGTCGGGGCCGGCCATGGCGATGCCGGCGGCGCAGAGCAGGAGGGCGATCACGAAGGTCACTACCGGCCCGGCGATAGCCACCTTGAACTCGGTGCCGGGGCTGTCGGATTCCTGGCTCATTTCCGCTACCCCCCCGAAAAGCCAGAGCCGGATCGTGTTGATCCCGATGCCGTTTCGCCGGGCGGCGAATGCGTGGCCGAGTTCGTGGAGCAGGATCGAGCCGAAGAAGCCGATCGCCGAGAGCACCGCAAGCAGGTAGGAGTCGGTGCCGCCCGGGTCGCTGAGGATGTCACCGTAAAAGCCCGACAGCCAGACGATCACGATGAACAGGAAGAAGAACCAGGACCAGTCCACCGCGATTCTGATTCCGGCCACCCGGAAGAGAGTTATTGAATTGCCGCCGCCGAACACGGTCACATCGTATGGAGATGCGTCACGGGAGCGAGGCCGGTGAGCGCGAGTTGTCGGCATGCGTCGACAGCGATTGTCGTGTCGTTGATAGTTGTTGTCTTGGTCATTCGGGTGCTTTCTGGTTGGGATTGTTGATCGTGAGGAGCTGGTCGT
>JBGAOF010000087.1:0-8141 GCA_044221915.1 Solirubrobacterales bacterium | reverse complement strand
GCCAGTCGCCTTCCGGCACGGTCTCAAGGCCCTGGACGGTCGCGTCCGGGTCGTGGTAGGCAAGCAAGGAGAGCAGCTTCGGGATCTCGATCCCGTACTCGATCGTATTCTCGTCCGTGTACCAGCCGAGGATGGTTTCCGGCGCTCCCTGGGTTGTCTCATAGAGGCCCTCGAAGGAGGCGAGCTTGACCGGCTGGTCACGCGCGACTGTGCGGGCGGCCCAGTCGCCGATCAGAAGTTGCGCAGGAGCCGCCAGGCACGCGACCGTGAGGGGCACCACCAGAGCCGTGCGGAAATAAGTCCCCCGCTTGCCTTTCAGCCATGTGAACGAGTAGACGCCAGCGAGAAGAAAACCGACCACGATGTATGCGGCCAGGTACATGTGGGTCAGTTGCGGCCACAGGTGACCATTGCCAAACAGCGCCTCGAAGGGGCGGACATCGATTACCTCGCCGGCCTGATCAACCGAAAAACCCGAGGGGTTGTTCATCCAGGCGTTCACCGCGATGACCATCATCGAACCGGTGATCCCGGCGAGGATCACCGGAATACCCGTGAGGAGGTGACGCCTGGGCGAGATGCGGTCCCAGGAGTAGACGTAGATCGAGATGAAGATCGCCTCGATGAAGAAGGAGAACCCTTCCAGCCCGAAAGCCAGCCCGAAGACATCACCGAAGGCCGACATGAAGGCGGGCCAGAGCATGCCGAGTTCGAAACTGAGCAGGGTCCCGGTCACCACGCCCGCTGCGAAGAGGGTGATCATGACCTTCGACCAGCGGCGGGCGATCACCGGGAAGTGGGACTGGCCGGTCTTCAGTCCAAGCCATTCCATGAAAACCACCAGGCTCGGGAAGGCGATCCCGAAGCAGACCAGCGGCACATGCATGATGAACGACATCGCCTGCATCTGCCTGGCCTCTAGCAGATACCCCTGATCAACGGTCGGGAACTGGTTCCCCGGCCCGAATGTGAATTCGGCCAGGGTGGCAATCAGGTCGGACACAGGCTCACCCTATCCCGACCGTCAGCCGTCATCCCGTTTCCGGCGGCTCCAGACGGGTCCGGCTGCCCCGGCGGCGACCCCGCTGAGATCGGCGAGAATCCAGTGAGATTCAGTAGTTAACCGAATCGGATCTTCGGAAATCCCCGCTTGTATTTCCGATTGGCCGCTCTAGGCTGGGCTAATGCAAAGTTCAGAGCTTTCCGGTGCCGACCAGGCGCTGGGCCGGTTCCGGCGCCTCGTCGGCGCGACCGCCATCTCAACCTTCATCCTGATCGTGATCGGAGGGGTCGTCAGGGTCAGTGACTCGGGTCTCGGTTGCGGGCCGGCTGGCAGCGGTGTCGAGGGCTGGCCTCTCTGTACTGGCCAGGTCTTCCCGCTGGTCGGTGGAAGCACCCTGGTTGAGTTCACTCACCGCCTGGTCGCCGGACTGGTCGCCGTTCTGATCGTGTTGCTGGCGTTCTATGCGTGGCGCCGGCTGCGGAACCGCACCTGGCTGCTTCGGGGATCCTTTTTCGCTGTTGCCCTGGTCCTTTTCCAGGCGGTTCTTGGCGGATTGACGGTTGAGCACAACCTGCATTCGGCCCTGGTCGCGATCCATCTCGGTGTGGCAATGGTTCTGCTGGCGATCCTGCTCGGCATGTACCGCTCGGCGACACCGGGTCCCCAACCCGAGGCGGCGGCGGCCACACCAGCGCTGAGGATCATCACCTGGACCGCAGCCCTGCTGGTCCTTGCGACCATCGTGGCCGGTGGCTACGTGGCCGGCACCGAGGGTGAAGGAACGGCAACTGAACCCGTGGCCGGCGCTCACGTCGCCTGTGGCACCGACTTCCCCACCTGCGGCAATGCGATCCTTCCCTTCGGCCGCGACAGCATGGTCGATGCTCAGTTGACGCACCGGGTTCTGATGCTGCTGGCCTCGATCGCAGTGCTCTGGTTCGTCGGCCTGGCGCTCAGCCGGAGAATCCGGAGCTGGCCGGTCATCGCAGCGGCGATCATCGTGCTTTCACAGGTCCTGCTCGGCGCCCTGAACGTCTGGCTGGGCAAGCATGCAGGGCTGATCGTCGGGCATCTCACCCTGGGGACCTTGCTCTGGGCGGTTGTGATCTGGGCCGGATTCACGTTCACCTTCATGCCTGGCCGGGCCCTTCAGACCGATTCTGCCGACGACGCGATGCCGGAGCCGGTGCCGGTCTGAGCGTGGCCGCCCGTCCCGGCCCGGATGCATCCGACCAGCGCGTCGAGTTTGACGCGAAGCGGGACAACTGCCCGGTAGACGAAAGCGAACCCGGCACCTGGGCGCTCCTCCGGCATGCCGATGTGGTCGCCGCCGCGAATGATCCCGTCACCTTCTCCAGTTCTGCCTCGCGGTACCTGAATGTCCCGAACGGGATGGATGGCGCCGAGCACCGCCGCTATCGCGACCTGATCGACCGGTTTCTCGACCCGGCCGTGGTGAATGGCCTGGAACCGGCATTCCGGCAGATTGCCTCCAGCCTGGTTTCCACGATGGCCGGGCCGCATCCTGTCGATGCGGTGTCCGGTCTCGGCTCGCGCTTCGCGGTCCGGGCCCAGAGTGCCTGGCTCGGCTGGCCGGAGGAGATCGAGGACGACCTGATCCGCTGGATGGAAGCCAACCGCGAAGCCTCCCGGTCACGCGACCCCGGCCGGACCCGGGAGGTGGCGAACCGCTTTGACTCGATCATCCGCTCCCTGATCGAATCCCGTTGGCAGGCCGGTGCGGGTGCCCCCGATGATGTGACATCCGCCCTGATGCGGGAGCGGGTCAACGGCCGGCCGCTCAGTGAGGACGAGATTGTCAGCATTCTTCGTAACTGGACGGCCGGGGATCTCGGTTCCATCGCGGCCTGTGTTGGCGTGATCGTCCATCGGCTGGCCGGCAACCCCGACCTTCAGGAGCGCTGGCGCAACACCCGTCCACAGGCAGACGACCTGGAAGCGGAGATCGAGGAGATCCTGAGGATCGATGATCCTTTCACCTTCAACCGGCGCGTTGCCACCGCCGACGTCGAGGTCGCAGGCAGGACGATCAGGGCCGGCGACCGGGTCCTGCTCAACTGGACCTCGGCTAACCGTGATCCGGAGGTGATGGGCGATCCGGATGCTTTCCGGCCGGCAGAGAACGCCCGCCACAACCTGGTCTTCGGGACCGGGCCGCATGCCTGCCCGGGCCGCCGGCTTTCCGTGGTGGAATTGCGGGTGCTGGTGGAGGAGCTTCTGACCGGCACTTTCCAGATCAGGTTCGCCCCCGGGAAGCCCGCCGCCCGGGCCTTTCCCCCCTATGGCGGCTACCGTTCGGTCCCGGTGATCCTGACCCCCGGATGATCCGCCGAGGTGACTGCGGGCGTATCCGGCCGGTCAGCCGATCGAGACCATGCGCTCGATCGGGACCAGCGCCCTTGCCGCCAGTTCTTCATCAACTCGCACTTCGTACTTCATGTCGCGCAGCGAGTCGCGGAGCTTCGGCAAGGTGATCATCTTCATGAACTTGCAGTAGGCCATCCGGTTCGCCTCGATCAGATTCACTCCCGGGGTTTCCTTGCGGATCGGATAAAGCATCCCGTTCTCGGTCGCCACGATGTAGTCCTTGCCGGGATTCTTCTTCACATGCTCGATCATTCCCGAGGTCGAGAGCAT
Organism: Solirubrobacterales bacterium; assembly: GCA_044221915.1. Taxonomy (GTDB): domain Bacteria; phylum Actinomycetota; class Thermoleophilia; order Solirubrobacterales; family 70-9; genus 67-14. Next base: position 4,480 of record JBGAOF010000087.1, on the reverse strand, counting down.
GTGAACACCTTCCGGGTCAATGTCACCCGAGGCCACATACTCCATCGCCTGGGTCGAGCAACCGCATTCGGGGTGGATGAGGAACTCCGCCTCGGGATGCTCCTCCCGGGTGCGGGTGATGTCATCGGGGCGGATCCCCGCATGGACGTGACACTCGCCGTCCCAGATGTGGAAGCGGCCGCGCCGGTCCGGGTCATCAGCCAGGCCGGTAGCTCGCTCCACGAAGGAGCCGAGCCACATGTCGGGGCCGAAGAGGATCTCCGTGTCGGGCCCGTGCTCTTCCCAGATGTGCTGAACCACCTTGACCGCGTTGGACGAGGTGCAGCAGTAATCGGTCTCCGCCTTGACCTCGGCCGTCGTGTTTACGTACATCACGACCAGGGCACCCGGAAACTTCGCCTTCCATTCCCGCAACTGGTCTGCGTTTATCGAATCAGCCAGCGAGCACCCCGCAGCCAGGTCCGGAAGCAGAACGGTCTTTTCGGGCGACAGGATCGATGCGGTCTCGGCCATGAAGTGAACCCCGCAGAAGGCGATCACCGGGGCTTCGGTTGCGGCCCCGGTGCGGGCCAGGCCAAGTGAGTCCCCGATGTAATCGGCCAGATCCTGGATCTCGGGAAGCTCGTAGTTATGAGCCAGGATCACCGCCTCCCGCTGCCTGGCCAGCTCACGGACTTCTTCACTCAGCTCGGCGATCTCCGACTCGGCGAGCGGAGGGGGCACATCGGTGGGAAGCAGCGGGATTCGCGAAGCCATGGAGCCGATTCTACGCAACCCCGCTCACCGGCCGGGAAGTGGCTCAACCAGCATCGAGACGTCCAGCTGCGGGGCAGAATGGGTCAAAGCCCCGATCGAGATGAAATCGACACCGGTGCCGGCGATGCCCCGAACGTTTTCCAGGTTGACCCCCCCGGAAGCCTCCAGTTCGATTCCACCCCCGTCCGCGTCACGCATCTCGGCGGCCCTCATCATGGTCGCCTGGTCCATGTCGTCGAGCATGATCCGGTCTGCTCCCGCGACGATCGCCTCCACCACCTGGTCCAGAGTCTCGGTCTCGACTTCCACGACGAGATCCGGTCGGCTGCGGCGGCAAGCGGAGATCGCGGCTTCAACCCCGCCGGCCATGGTGATGTGATTCTCCTTGATCAGCACGGCGTCGTAGAGCCCGCTGCGGTGATTGCCTCCGCCACCCCAGGAAACGGCTTGCTTCTCCAGCGCTCGCATCCCGGGGGTCGTCTTCCGGGTATCGAGAATCCGGGCGCCAGTGCCGCCCACCGCATCGACGTAACGGGCGGTCAGGGTGGCGATGCCCGAAAGGTGGCCAAGGAAGTTCAGCGCGACCCTCTCCCCGGCAAGGACGGCCCGTGCAGGACCATTGACTAGCGCCACATCGCGCGGTACCTGATCATGCCAGTGACCCTCGACCACGGTCCGGTCGATGTCAGTGATGCCGACTTGCCGGAAGACTTCCTCGACGACGTCAAGTCCGTAAATCACCCCCGGGGCCTTGAGCAGAATCCGGCCCATGGCATCGATGCCTTCCGGCACGGTGGCACCGGCCGTCACATCGCCGGACCCGATGTCCTCTTCAAGTGCCCGGGCTATCAGCTCCGGGGCACCCTCGGGAAGTTGGCTCATGGCGGGAGCCTATGCTCTCTGGCGTGGGAACGTTCACCCATACCGCCTTCGAAACACCACTGGGGCCGGTCGCGGTCGCGGCCACAAGAGCCGGAGTGTTGCGCTGCAGCCTGCCGGGTTCGGATCCGGACGACCTGGTCGATGAAGTCATCACCCGGACTGGCCTGGTCCCGGTCGAGGGTGGAGCGCAGGTGGATGCCGCCGCCGACCAGGTGCTCGCCTTCCTCGACGGAGACCTGCCGAGATTCTCCCTTCAGCTCGACTGGTCGCTGACCAACGGTTTCTATCGGGATGTCCTTCGTGCCACAACGACGGTTGCCTGGGGTGAGACGGCCAGCTACGGCGAGGTTGCGGCCCTGGCCGGCAGGCCCGGTGCCGCCCGTGCGGCCGGCACCGCCCTTTCGGTCAATCCGATCGCCCTGATCGTCCCCTGCCACCGGATAATCAGGGCCGACGGTTCGACCGGAGGCTATGGTGGAGGCGCCGCCGGAACCGCCCTCAAGCAGCGTTTGCTGGACCTAGAGAACCCCGGGTCTGGGTCCGGCACGGACAGGTCTGCCGCAAGCCCTACCCCGCGGTGCGGTTGAGGTACTCGCGAATGAAACCGTCGATGTCCCCGTCGAGGACCCGCTGGGCATCGCCAACCTCGAAATCGGTGCGGTGATCTTTGACCATCGTGTAGGGCTGAAGCACATATGAGCGGATCTGCGATCCCCAGGCGACGTCCTTCACCTCGCCCCGTTCCTGATTCACCACCTCCGCCCGCTTCCGTTCCTCCAGCTCTACCAGTTTCGACTTGAGCATCTGCATCGCGACCGCCTTGTTCTGGGTCTGCGAACGCTCGTTTTGACATTGCACGACGACTCCGGTCGGTTCGTGGGTGATTCGCACTGCGGAGTCGGTCTTGTTCACATGCTGGCCACCCGCCCCGGAAGCCCGATAGGTGTCAACCCGGATGTCGGAGTCATCAATTTCGACGTCATTGGTTTCGTTGACTACCGGTGCCACATCCACTTGCGCGAAACTGGTGTGACGCCTGGCCGAGGAATCAAAGGGGGAGATCCGGACGAGTCGGTGGACCCCCCTTTCGGCCGCGATCAGGCCATAGGCGTTCTCGCCCTTGAGCAGGAAAGTGGCGGACTTCAGGCCGGCTTCCTCTCCTTCCGATGCCTCCCGCATCTCCACCGGGAAGCCGCGCCGTTCCGCCCAGCGCAGATACATGCGGAGCAGGATCTCCGCCCAATCCTGGGAGTCGGTGCCGCCCGCCCCGGCATGAACCGAGACGATCGCGTCGCCATGGTCGTATTCACCGCTGAACAACCGGGCTTCCTCCAGCTCTTCCAGTCTGGACTCAACCGAGGAAAGCTGTTCCTCCAGCTCGGCGGCGATCTCCTCGTCGGCCTCGGCCATCTCCGCCATCTCCGCCAGGTCTCCCGCCTCTGACCTGAGCGTCAGGAATCCATCCAGTTTCCGCTGGGCCCTGGCGTGGTCAGCCGAAACCGAAGCCGCCCGTTCCTGGTCATCCCAGAACCCGGGCTGCTGCATCACCTGCTCGAGCCTCCCGACCTCGGCCTCTAGGCCGACAGGATCGAGATAGTCGGTTAGCAGCGCCAGATGCTCCTCGATCGCCGCCAAACGCGCGGAAACGGACTCTGTGTTGACGGCCTCGGCCACCAGTGGAGCCTATCTGGCAACGGTTTCCCCGGACTCACGCCCGAACCAGTTGCCGCTTCCTGAGAAGATCATGGGACCGATGACCGGTCTCGACCAGGAGAACGAACGGCGGCGCAGGCGACTGGTCCGGGTGATCTCGATTTCGATCGCGGTCGCGCTGCTCACCATCGGCATGAAGATTGGGGCCTGGTTGCTGACCGGATCTATCGGTCTGCTCTCCGATGCGCTCGAGTCGGTGGTGAACCTTGTTGCTGCCGGAGTCGCCCTGGCCGTGATTCTCTGGTCCACCCGGCCGGCCGATGAAGACCACGCCTACGGCCACGAGAAAGCCGATTACCTTTCCGCCAGCCTTGAGGGAGCATTGATTCTTGTCGCTGCCCTGACTATCGCCTACGCAGCGATCGAGCGGCTGATCCACCCGGTCGGATTGACCGAAGTGGGCATCGGCCTGGCGGTGACGGCGGCGGCCTCGCTCCTGAACCTGCTCACGGCACGCCTGCTTGTCCGGACCGGCAAGCAGGAATCCTCGCTGGTGCTGGTCGCCGATGGACGGCACCTGATGACCGATGTGGTCACCTCCGCCGGGGTGATTATCGGGGTTGCCCTGGTCTGGCTGACCGGCCTCGACAGGTTGGATCCGATCATCGCCCTGGTGGTTGCGGCCAATATCGTGAGAACCGGGGTCGGGCTTGTCTCCGACGCGATGTCGGGCCTGATGGACAAGGCCCTGCCGGAAGCGGAACTCGCGACGGTCAGTGAGGTCCTTGACCGCTACGAGGGCCGTGACATCCACTTCCACGCCCTGCGGACTCGCAAGGCGGGCCGGCGCACCTTCATCTCCGTCCACGTTCTGGTCCCGGGCCAGTGGAGCGTCAAGGAAGGCCATGATCTCGCCGAAAGGGTCGAGGAGGACCTGAGAAACCGCTTTGAGCAGGCCACGGTCTTCACCCATCTTGAACCGATTGATGACCCGGTTTCCTTCGAGGACACCGGACTCGACCGCACCACGAATCCCCACACCTAGCCCGGGTGGAAGCCATCGGCGCTGCACCGTGGGGCAGCATCCCCACCCGGCCTCAACCTCCTGCCACAGAGGGTGCCGCAGGTTTGCCACCCATTCGGCGGCAGACCTGCGGCACCCTGGGTGGCTCGGCCGATTCTGCCGGGT
>JBGAOF010000086.1:0-8152 GCA_044221915.1 Solirubrobacterales bacterium | reverse complement strand
CATCACGATGATCTTCGGGGAGCTGGTTCCGAAAAACCTGGCGATTGCCAACGCGATGGGCACCGCGAAAGCCGTGCAGGGCTTCCAGCGAGGATTCACCAGGGTGATCGGTCCCCTGGTCCGGATCACGAACGGCATCGCCAACTGGCTGCTGCGGCTGGTCGGGATCGAACCGAGGGAGGAGCTGGCTTCGGCGCGTTCACCGGAGGAGCTCGCCTCGCTGGTCAGGCGGTCGGCCGCCCAGGGAACCCTCGAGGGGCCAACCGCGGAGCTGCTTGAGAAATCACTCGAATTCGGTGAACTGCGGGCCGATGACGTGATGACGCCACGGGTCAAGGTTCAGACGCTGACTCCCGATCAGCCGGTGATCGCGGTAGTCGAGGCGGCCAGGGCGGGCGGCTATTCCAGGTTCCCGGTGCTCAGCGAGGGCTCCGAGATCGTCGAAGGAATTGTGCATGTCAAACATGCTGTCGCGGTCCCCCACGAGGAAAGGGGCGAGATCCCGATTCGTGAGGTGATGGCCGACCCCGTGCTCGTGCCTTCAACGATTGAACTTGACCCCTTGCTGGCGGAGCTCCGCAAGGTCGGCCTTCAGATCGCGATCGTCGTCGATGAGTTCGGGAGTTTCGACGGGATAGTCACCCTTGAGGATCTGGTCGAAGAGATCGTCGGCGAGGTGCGCGACGAGCATGACCGCGACGAAGTACCGCTTCGTGAGGTGGCCGGGAACATCTGGACAATCTCCGGTCTGCTGCGCCCGGATGAAGTCGAAGACCAGACCGGGGTCATGCTGCCCGAGAACGAGGACTACGAGACGGTTGCGGGCCTGATCGGCTTCGAGCTCGGCCGGATGCCGGGGAGGGGAGATTCGGTCCAGGTCCAGGCGACCGGGGAAGAGAAGAAGCCCCTGCTGGCTGACTTGACGGTGCTGCGGATGGACGGGCTCCGGGTTGACCGTGTCCGTCTGGTTGTCTCGCAACCAGAAACGGGTGACGAACCGGCGGGGTCATCGTGAGCACCCCGCTTGCCCTCGCGATCTCACTGTTGCTTCTGGCTGGCAACGCATTTTTCGTCGGGGCCGAATTCGCCTTGATCTCGGCCCGGCGCTCGGTTATCGAACCGCTCGCCGAGCAAGGTGGCTGGGCGGCCCGGATAACCCTTGGCGCAATGGAGCGGGTGGCCTTGATGATGGCCGGTGCCCAGCTTGGCATAACCCTTTGCACCCTCGGTCTTGGCGCCCTCGCCGAGCCCGCGATCGCGCATGGTCTGGAGAGCGTCCTCGCCGGGAGCGGGGTCCCGGAGTCCCTGATCCACCCGGTGGCCATCGTCCTTGCCCTGTCGCTGGTCGGCGGCCTCCATGTGATCCTCGGTGAAATGGTCCCCAAGAACATCGCCCTGGCCGGGCCTGACCGCTCGGCCCTCGCGCTGGGCCCGCCGATGGCCGCCATCGCGAGAGTGATCCATCCGGTGATCTGGCTGCTGAACGTCACTGCCAACGGGGTTCTGCGGCTGCTCCGCGTGACCCCGTCGGATGAGGTGACAAGTGCGTTCACTCGTGACGAAGTCGCCGGGCTGGTCGAGGAGTCGGGGCGGGAGGGGCTGCTTGACATTCACGAAAGGCGCCTGCTCGCCGGGGCACTCTCCTTTGAGGAAAGGGATGCCGGGTCGGTCCTGTTGCCGATCGAGACGATCGTCACCTTGCCGATCACGGTCACCCCGGCCGAGGTTGAAGAGGCGGCGGGGCGAACCGGCTTTTCCCGCTTCCCGGTGATCCGGGACGAGGAAATGATCGGGTATCTGCACCTCAAGGATGCGCTGGAAGTCAAGGAGAAACACCGCAACCGGCCGATCGCTGAATCCTGGGTCAGGCCGCTGCCCACGGTGCGGCTCAGCGACCAGCTGCGGGAGGTGCTGGCGGCGATGCAGGAATCAGGTGCCCACCTGGCCCGGGTCGTGGTGAGGAGCTCGCATGGGCGCGGCAAGACCGTTGGCCTGGTTGCGCTCGAAGATGTGCTCGAGGAGCTGATTGGTGAGGTTCGGGATGCCACCCAGAAGATCGAGGCGGCAAAGTAGGATCGGTACATGAGCCCGAATGACGATGTGATCGTTCGCTTCTATGAGGCATTCGCCGCTGGTGACGCCGACACCATGGCCACCTGTTACCACGAGGAAGTCCATTTCCACGACCCGGTATTTCAGGACCTGAACGGGCCGGAGGTGATGAAGATGTGGCGTCTGCTGCTCGGCCGCTCCGATGAGCTGGAGATAACCCTCGGGGATCGCCGGGCGGAAGGCAGCTCGGGGTCCGCGCATTGGTCGGCGGTCTATCCGTTCAGCCAGACTGGCCGGATGGTTCACAACGAAATCGACGCGAGCTTCAGGTTCGAGGACGGACTAATAATCGACCATGTCGACAGCTTCGACTTCTGGAAGTGGACCCGGATGGCTCTCGGGCTGCCGGGCACGCTGCTGGGCTGGAGTCCGATCGTTCAGGGCAAGGTCCGCAGGCAGTCGGCCCTGCTTCTGGCCGGCGCCGGCTGAGCGCCGGATTCGCCAGCGGGACCTGGAACTCCGGGTCGGCGCCTTGTCCCGGCGAAACGCCGGGTCTGCGCAAGTCCCCTGCTAGCCCTGACCCGGGGCGGCGGATTCGGGCCAGTAGTAGGCATCCGTCGTTTCGCGCTGGCCGAAGATCGCGGTACCGACCCGGACGATCGTCGAGCCCTCCTCGATCGCGACCTCCAGGTCACCCGTCATGCCCATGGAAAGCTCGTCCATCCCGACTCCACTGAGGCCCAGCTCGCGGATCCGGTCACGCAGCTCGCGCAGGCGGCGCAGGCTGGGGCGGGCCAATTCAACATCGTCGGTGAAAAGCCCGATCGTCATCAGGCCCTTGACCTCAAGCGCGTCAAGTTCGCTCACCTTCCGGGCGAACTCTTCGACCTCTTCCGGGGCGAGGCCGAACTTCGAGTCCTCGCCGGAAGTATTGACCTGGATCAGGACCTCGCGTGTCTCGCCTTCACGCTCCAGCCTCTTCTGCAACTTGCGGGCCAGCGACATCCGGTCCAGCGACTGGATGCAGCTCACATACGGAACCAGGGCATTGATCTTGTTCGACTGCAGGTGGCCGATGAAGTGGCGTTCGCATTCAAGATCCTCGAGCGCCTCGAACTTTGGCCGCACTTCCTGTACCCGGTTCTCTGCAACCAGCTTCTCGCCGGCTTCGATCGCAACCCGAATCGCCGGCGGCGCAACTGTCTTGGTGGCCAGCAGCAGCCGCACCGAGTCGGTTTCGCGGCCTGCCCGTTCACAGGCTGCGGTCATCCGGCCACGGACCACGGCGAGGTTCTGGAGGATCCGTTCGGCCTGCCCGGGGCTGATTTCTGATTCGGTCTCACTCATCTGGGAAAGGGTTGTACTCCATCATCTCGCTGAGCACCGACGTGGGAACTCCGGCCTGGCGATCGCGCTTCTCGTCCTGGATTACGTGAGAGACAGCGTTGATCAGCGCGAGGTGGGTAAATGCCTGGGGGAAGTTGCCGAGATGCCGGTTGCTGGATGCCTCGAGTTCCTCGGCGAAAAGGTCGAGCTCACCGGAAGCTCCGAGCAGCCGCTCACAGAGCTTTCTCGCGTCTGCGGTCTCGCCGATTTCCGACAGCGCGGCGACCATCCAGAACGAGCAGATCAGGAAAGTGCCTTCTTCACCGTGGAGCCCGTCGTCGGTTTCGCCGGTGATGTAGCGAAGGATCAGGCCCTGGTCATCGAGGCCCTCGCGGATCGCCAGGACCGTGTCCCTGATTCGCGGGTCATCCGGCGGCAGAAACCGGACCAGCGGCATCAGCAGGACGGAGGCATCGAGGGCATCGGTGTCGTAGTGCTGCCGGAACACACCGTCCCGGAGCCCCTTTTCAATGATCTCGGCCTTGATCTCGCCGGCCTTCTCCCTGAGCTGGGCGGCGAACTCCTGCCGCCCGAATTCGGCGGCCAGCCGCGCCCCGCGATCAACCGCGACCCAGATCATCAACTTCGAAGAGACGTAGTGCTGTGGTTTGCCGCGGGCCTCCCAGATGCCCTGGTCGGGATGGGGCCATGCCTCGATCGCGTTTTCGACCAGGCGCCTTGTCAGCCGCCGGGTCTTCTCGTTGATCGCCTCCGGACCGAGCGCCCTGCGATGCAGGTAGATCGAATCGAGCAGGGCGCCCCAGACATCGTTCTGCCTCTGGTCGAAGGCCCCGTTTCCGATCCGGACCGGCTTCGCCCCGCGGTAGCCGGAGAGGTGGTCCAGGGTCTGTTCTGAAAGGTCATGTTCACCGCCGATCCCGTACATGATCTGAAGGTCGCCGTCGGATTCAAGTCCCCGGTCACGAACGAACCGGAGGAAGTCACGGGCTTCCTCGTCAAAGCCAAGCGAATGGAGCGACCAGAGAGCGAAGGTCGAGTCGCGGATCCAGGAGTAGCGGTAATCCCAGTTGCGTTCGCCGCCGGGCGTCTCAGGCAGCGAGGTGGTCGAAGCAGCCAGCATCGCCCCGGTCGGGGTGTAGGTGAGTCCTTTCAGGACCAGCGCCGAGCGCTGCAGATGTATTCGCCAGGGATGATCAGGAAAACGCCCCTGGGCGAGCCACTCCCGCCAGAGACTCCGGGAAGATTCGAGCTGCTCGGCGGCGGCCGGGTGACTGCGCGGATGGGGGCCGATTCCGTCATCCCAACTGAGGCAGACGAAGGCGCTTTCCCCCTTTTTCAGGGTCAGCCGCCCGGCCGCCTGGCCCTGTTCGAGGGTCAGGTTGAGGTCGGTGGCCAGGGCGACTTTCCGGCCGGCCCCCTCGGCTATTGCCTCACCTAGCCCCTGGCCAGAGAAGACGGCAGCCTCCCGGCCATAGTCGAACCGCGGCTGGCAAATCATCTCCATCTCGACTTCGCCTTCGATGCAGGTGGCATGGCGAATCAGGCAATGATCGGTTTCATGGCCGGTCATCAGTTCACGCGGGCCACCCTGCTCGGCCCAGGCGGAGATTGAAAGGACGTCGCGCACCACCACCCATCCGGTCGCTGTGGACCAGGTCGTTTCGAGGATCAGCGTCCCCGGCTCGTAGCGGCGGCTGAGCGGGGCGGTTTCACCGCGAGGGCCGAACCGGAAATGACCGGCGGTACGATCGAGGACCGACCCGAAAACGCTAGGCGAATCGAATCGCGGAGAGCAGAACCACTCGATCGCGCCATCCGGTGAGACCAGGGCGGAAGTGTGGCAGTCGGAGAGAAAGCCGTAACTGCCGATCGCGGGAAAATGGCCTGGACCGGCACCGGTGCTCATCGGGTTGAACCTAGCACCGACGGTGGCGGGGACCGGCCGGAAAGCCCGGTGGGTACGCTGAAGGGCCGTGAGTCTGCTCCCCACAGTCCCGCTTGCGGGGCTCAGCCCCACAGTTGTCGCCCTGCTCGAACTGCTGCCGCTGACCGCGGCAGTGGTGTTCTACTGGCATCGTGCGATGACTCTCTCCTGGGCCGGTCGCCCGGTGCCAGTCTGGAGGCAGGTTTCGTTCGGCTTCGGTCTTTTCCTCGCCAGTTTCGTGCTTTTCAGCCCCTGGGGTTATCTGGCCGAGGAACTGGTGATCGCCCACATGGTCGAGCACCTTGTGATCGGCGACATCGCCGCGCTCTTCCTGGTTCTTGGCCTGACCAGGTCGGTTCTTCAGCCGATCCTTTCGATTCCGTTCTTCAACCGGCTTCAGGTGCTGGCGAATCCTCTTGTTGCCATCCCGCTCTGGGCTATCAACCTCTTCTTCTGGCATATCCCCGCGATGTATGACGCGGCCTACGGCGGCGCGTTTCTTCACGGAGTCGAGCATTCCCTGTTTCTCGTTTTCGGCTGTCTGATGTGGATGCCGGTCTTCGGTCCCCTGCCGATGCCGGCCTGGTTCGGGCCGGGCTGGAAAGTGGTCTATGTGGTGGTGGTCAGGTTCATCGCCGCGATCCTCGGCAACATCCTGATGTGGACCCAGTTCACCCTCTACGAGAACTACAACGAGGGGCACGTCAAGTGGGGGATATCCGCGATCCAGGATCAGAGCACCGCCGGGGTGATCATGATGGTGGAAGGGACCTTTCTGATCCTCGGTGTTCTCGCCTGGACTTTCTTTGAGGCGGCCCGGCTTTCGATGCGCAAGCAGGAGCTGATCGATCTCGCTATCGATCGGGGGGTCGAGATTGACGAGCAGCGGATCGACCGTGCGGTCAGGTCGGGTCACGACGGGCTGATCGAAAAACGGATCCTGGCCGGACCCGGAGGGGCGGGCAAAGATGCCTGAGCCCGGCGGCCGCTTCCTCGGGCTGCTTGTGTTCACCACCGGCGCCTGCACCATGGGCGCCGAGATCGCAGCGGCGCGTCTTCTCGCCCCCTACTTCGGGGATTCGACGATCGTTTGGGCGAACACGATCGCGATCGTCCTGGTCGCCCTGGCGACCGGATATTGGCTGGGCGGCAAGCTCGCCGACCGGCATCCCGATCTTGGCAGTCTCTGCCGGGCCGCCCTGGGCGGTGCGGTGCTGGTCACCCTGATCCCGTTTTTCGCCCGGCCCTTCCTCGGAGCGTCGGTCGATGCCTTTGATGACCTGTCGGTGGGTGTCTTCGCCGGTTCCCTGGTCGGGGTGCTGGTCATTCTGGCGGTCCCGGTGATGGTTTTTGGCGCGGTTTCGCCATGGGCGCTGAGGATCGCCATGGACAACACGGATGTTGCCCACGCCGGCCAGCTTTCCGGGCGCCTCTACGCGCTTTCCACGGCAGGTTCCCTGCTTGGCACCTTGCTCTCAGCCATGGTCACGATTCCGCTGATCGGCACCCAGCGGACCTTCATCGTCTTCGCTCTGGCCGTCGCAGTGGTCGCTTCGATCGGCCTGCGAAAAGCCTGGCCGGCCCTGATCCCGGCAGCGGTTGCCTGCGCTGCTTTGGTTCCGGTCGGCACGATCAAGGCCTCAAGTGACGGAAAGGTGATCTTCGAAGCCGAAACGCCCAGCCAGTACATCCGGGTTGTCGAGACCGATAGCGGGGAGCGACGCCTGGAACTGAACGAGGGTCAGGCGATCCATTCGATCTACCGACCCGGCCAGTACCTGGTCGGCAACTATTGGGATGAGCATCTGGTGCTGCCGTTTGTGGCGCCACCCGCGGTCACTGGCGCCACCGAACCCGTTTTCGCTACCGGGCGGGGCCCCCGACGGCCGCAGAAGGGCTGGCCTGGAAGGGTTGCCATTCTCGGCAACGCCGCAGGTACCGTGGCCCGGGCCTACGGGCACTTCTATCCGGCCACCAGGGTGGACGCCGTTGAAATTGACGCCAAGGTCATCGAGGCCGGCCGTGAGTTCTTCGACCTTCAGAACCCCAACATGAAGATCTATACCGAGGATGCCCGGCCCTGGCTTGAGGCGACCGGAGAACGGTACGACGTGATCATGGTTGACGCCTACCATCAGCCGTACATCCCGTTCTACATGGCAACCAGGGAGTTCTTCGAGCTGGTCCGCGACCGGCTCAGGCCGGGCGGGCTGGTCCTGATCAACGTCGGCCATCCCGAAGGTAGCGACGCCCTCGAACAGAATCTGACCGCCACCCTCAGGGAAGCTCTGCCCTTCGTGCTTCGGGACCCGGTCACCGAAACCAACACAATGCTCGCCGGTTCGGCGGGCCCGATCTCGGCGGCAAATCTCCGGCTCGCCACCGGAGGCTGGAACCCGCCGGTTCCCCGTCAGCTGCATGAGCTCGCAGCGGCGACTGCCGACCGGATCGAGCCTCCCCTGACCGGTGGTGAAATCTGGACCGACGACCACGCTCCGGTTGAATGGCTGGTCGATCTCTCCCTCCTGGACTACGCCAATGGCTGAGCCTCCCCCGACCGGCCCGAAAACCACCACCAATAGACACCGCATACATCGAAGTCATGGCTGAGCCTTCCCCGACCGGCCCGAAAACCACCTCCCGAGACCGGACCCCGCACCGGTCCCGGTCCCGGTCCCGGCTGCTCGAACGAGCCCCTTTTCGCGCCTGGCTGGTTACCGGCCCGCTCGGTCGCCGGGCCGGCATCATCCACGACATAGCTCGGGCCCTCAGGGCCCCACACCCGGCAAGGCGGGAGCGGGCCTGTGCGACGGGGTAACACCGATCCAC
>JBGAOF010000085.1:0-8171 GCA_044221915.1 Solirubrobacterales bacterium | reverse complement strand
CCCGGACCACCCCCAGGGGAGCACTCCAGGAACACTATTTTCCCGGCAGGTTCGCCTGGGAAAGATAAGCGGCAGCCCTGCGGAGCACCTCATTCTCCTGCTCCAACAGGCGGTTTCGCTTCTTGATCTCCCTGAGCTCGATCCGCTCAGCCTCGGTCAAACCAGGCCGGGATCCCTCCTCGATCTCGGCCTTCTTCAACCAGTTACGCAACGTGGCTTCGGAAATCCCGAAATCCCTCGCAACCTGCCTGATCGGCGCGTGGCCCGTACGGGCCACGGCAACCACGTCTTCCCTGAACTCCCTCGGAAACGGCTTCGGCATGTCGACCATCCTTCCAGTGCGAGGCAAACCTCACACGTCAGGTGTCAACCAAACCCGGGGCAGACCCCTTCCTCCCCTTCGTGTCGTCGAGATCTTGTGGTGGTGTGGTGTTCGTAAGTCGTGGGTCAGGTGCCGCTCCGGACATGCTGAGAGCACCGATCACCGACCGACCGAGGTTCAGAAGACCCCGTGGGCTCGTCTTGCTCACTCCGCCGATCAGCTGCTTGAGAATCGTGAGCTGATCGAAATAGATGCGTTCGATGACCAGGTTCTCGTTCTCATCGAAGATGAAATAGGCCGTCATTCGGGTCCGGTGCTTTGACCCAGTTGCTGGGATATTCCCGAGGGGCCCCTTGTGGGTTCCGAGTAGCCAGAACTCGACGATCACCGCGTCATAGCTGTGTCTGAAAGCGATGATCTCGTGGTCCTGATCTGGAAAAGCGACTCGAGTGTCGTGGTAGTAGTCACGCACTTCTTCGTCACCGTCATGGACCAGCATTTGCGCGATCAACTCGTAGTGAGGATGCGGAAAAGTAGAGAGAGTGGCATCCCAATCCTGCTCAACCTCATCGTGAAAATGGTCAAGAACGAGTTTCTCCCGAGCCTTGAGAACCTCAACCTCCGGAAGCTTGAACCGGGGAGCTATCTCTTCAACGGACTGGTCCTTCATAGATGAACGCATCTCCTTTTATCCACAGCGTAGGTATTTCTCAGATAAGAATACACACACCGTTGATTTATGCAAGTAGATGCGCAAGAATGTCTCTGTGACCACTACCTCTCACCCAAACCGTCGAGGTCGGCCTCCAAAGGGCTCATCCATGCTCAGCCGGGAATCGATCGTCGACGCAACGCTCAAACTCATCGCTGCAGAGGGCCCAGGCTCCGTCGGGATGCGTTCAGTAGCCCGAGATCTGGGGGTCAATCCAAAGAGCCTCTACAACCACGTCCGGGACAAGGAAGATCTGCTCGACGCTGTGGCAGAGCGTCTGCTCGGATCGATCGACCTCCCCCAACGGTCGGGAGACCTCGCCCGCGACCTGAAAGCAATCGCCGAGGCATTTCGAGATCGAGCGCTCCTGAACCCGAAAGCCGCAGTTCTCGTTCTAACTAGACAGCTGAACTCACTTCAAGGCCTCGCCCCAGTGGAGGCCATCCTCGAAGTCCTGAAAGCCGCAGGCATCCCCACTGAAGAATCTGTTCATCTGGTGCGCATGATGGTCGCGACCGTTGTTGGAACTCTCCTCCGCGAAGTCAGCGCCGGCCCGACTTTTGGATCAAGCAACCCTGAACAAATCGCAAGCCGGGAGCTTGCGCTCAGAGAATCGGGACTTCCAGCAGTCGCCGAAGCCGCCTCATATCTCGCCAGGTTTGACGGCGATGCCGAGTTTGAGTTCACCATCCAAATCGCGACGGCCATAATTGCTGGCCAGCAATCCGTGGATTCCGAGATCTCCTAGCCCTGCGGGGGAACTCCGCACAAAATCGTCTGCCCGAGGCCAGACTTGGCTCCGTGCCTACCTCACATCACAAACTTGGCACGGTTTCGTCGCTTCACTGTCAACAAAGCGTCGCTTGACAAAAGGAGCTGCCTACGATCCCGGCCGCACTTGCCGGCGGTTCCGGGATCAGCGGGTTCTGACCGCGCTACGAGTCCTTCTCCAGTCACCAACGAAGAGACATCCCGTAAGCGGCGAGATGGCGGTCTTTGCTCACCAGCGTCATATCCTCCAAAAGGGCTTGAGCGACGAGAAGTCGATCGAACGGGTCATTGTGATGGAACTCGAGGCTTCGGACCTTCCACAGATGCGACCTCTTGATCGGTAGTTCATTGATGCCGCTCGCCTCGAGATGCTGAGGCAAATCGTCGGGAACCTCCAGTCGGCCAAGCGAGGATTTAATCGCGATCTCCCAGATTGAAACGTCGCTCACTGTGAGTCCTGGGTCGGGTTCTGCGGCGACACCCTGAAGCCATTCCGGCAGCCGGGCGTCCCCACCAAGCAACCAGAGAACAGCATGTGTATCGAGCAGGAGCTTCATCTCACTGGAATGGCTCGAATCCCGGAATCGGCTCATCGAAGTCCTCGCCGATCCGAATCTTTCCTTTCAGGGATCCAAATGGGGAAACTGGGTCAGACTCGATGTAGCGGACAATCTTGACTACCGGCTTGTTACCTCGACGGATGATCACTTCCTCACCGCTTTCCGCGCGCTCAACCAGTTTTGAGAGATTGGTCTTGGCTTCACCTATGGCAACCGCTTTGCTCATGAGAGCAGATTAGCCAACTTGGCCAAGTGCGTCAAGCGGGTCTGCCCCCTATCGCCGTGGCTTGAGAATCACCAGGGGGATCTTGCGGTCGGTGCGGTCCTGGTACTGCTGGTAGGACGGGTAGACCTTGACCGCCTTCGGCCAGAGCCGTTCGTGTTCGGCATCGGAGGCGACATGGGCCCGGACCGGACGGACCTCCCGGCCGATCTGAACGGTCGTGTCGGGATTCGCCTTCAGGTTGTAAAACCACGCCGGACTCTTCTCGTAGCCGCCCTTGGAAGCCACGATCACCACGTCCGGGCCATCCTCGATGTAGAGCAGCGGACTGATCCGCTTCTTGCCGCTCCGGGCGCCGACATGGTCGATCAGGCAGACTGGCGGTACCCCCGGGATGTGCTGTCCGAGCCGGCCCCCGGTCAGGCGGTAGATCCGGGCATGACCGCCCATCAGCTTGCTCAGAACCGGCCAGATCCTGTCCGCGATGCGAAGTTGAAGGTCCATGTCGGTTCAGTTGCCGGTGAAGTTGGCCTTGCGGCGCTCAACGAAGGACTGGAGCCCTTCCGCGGCATCCTTGGTCTGGAAGAGCTCCTTGATGTCCTCGAGCTGGTTTGCGGTTGCGGCTTCGGGACCCTCCCTGAGTGCCTGTTGGGCCGAAGCAAGCAGTTTGCGAACGCCCAGCGGTGCGGCGTCATTGGCGATGCGGGACGCGATCTCGAGGCCCTTTGACTTCGCGGCTTCGGCGTCGGTTTCAACTTCCTGGACCAAACCGATCCGCAGCGCGGTTTCGGCCCCGAATTCATCGCCAGTCAGCAGCCACCGCATCGCGTTCCCCCAGCCGGTGAGCTCGGCGAAGCGGAAGGTAGCTCCGCCAAACGGGTAAATCCCCCGGTTCACTTCGATCTGCGCGAAACGGACATCCTGGGAGCAGACTCGGATATCAGCGGCGAGCAGCAGTTCGATCCCGACCGTCATTGTCCAGCCCTGGGCGACCGCGACCACGGGTTTGGTCCAGGAACCACCGAGACGAAGCGGGTCCACTCCCCCTTCAGGGATGAAATCCCTGCCTTCAAAAATCGCCGGTGCGACGTCGATCAGGTCCAGGCCTGAAGTGAAGGATTCCCCGTGAGCAAAGAGCAGGCCGGCCCGCAGGTCGTCATCTTCTTCGAGGAGGGCATAGGCGAGAGAGAGATCGCCGAGCATCTCCAGATTGAAGGCATTCTTCTTGTCGGGCCGGTTGAGCCCGACCAGAAGGACATGGTCCTTGCGCTCGACGGTGACTGTTTCACCAATCCGGGATTCATCAACGCTCATGCTCTGCCTTTCCGGCGGGTTGCGGGGAATTTGGCTCCGTCACTTCCCGTGAAAGGTTCCCGAAGCCATGATAGGATTCATATCATAGTATTTGCCGGGGACTGAACCAAGATGCCGAGAACTAACGACACCAGGTCCAGAATGGTCACCAGCGCCGCCCTCCTCATCCGGGAGTCAGGTGTCGGCGGGACCTCCTTCGCCCGGGTGCTGGACCACAGCAAGTCCCCCCGGGGATCGATCAGCCACCACTTCCCCGGTGGGAAGCAGGAGATGGTGGTCGACGCGGTTGCCTGGGCCGGCTCCATGGCACAGAAACAGATGCGGCAAGCGGTCGACGCGGGGGCTTCGGCGAGGGAAGTTTTCGAACTGGTGAGCGGCTCCTACAGGGACGCATTGGTCGAGTCGGACTACTCCGCCGGCTGTCCGGTCGGGGCGGCAGCCCTCGATGGGCATCAAGACGAGAAGCTCAGGAGGGCAATCAAGGCAGTTTTCGACGACTGGCGCGAAATCCTTGACGAAAGGCTGCTCGCGGAAGGCAAAGGCGGGCAGGAAAGCCGCGAGCTCGCCGAACTCGCGGTTGCCAGCGTTGAAGGGGCCCTGCTGATGGCACGGATCGACCGGAGCCCCGACCCGGTGGATGCGGTTCGACGGCAGGTCTCGGCGCTGCTCCGGGCATCGAGCTGATCGGGTCCGTCCTGCTTTCCCTCCACCACACTCATCTGATGGCTTCCGACATTGACCGGACCATCCGGTTCTGGACCGAAGGTTTCGGGGCCGAGGTCGTCTTCGACCGAAATTTCGCCGGCGCAAGGAATGTCTTCATGACCGTTGGGAGTGGACGGCTCCATCTCTACGACCAGCCGCCAAAAAACCGAAACCAGGCCGTGGTTCATCACCTCGGTGTCCAGACCGATGAGATCGAAGCGGTCGTCGAGCGCTTGCGCTTGATGGGGGTTTCGGTGACCGCTATCAGGGAGGAACCGGACGCTTCGTATGCAATGGCGGAGGGTCCCGACCATCTGCTGATCGAAATATTCCAGCCGGACGAGGCGGCGGTGCCTGTGGATCTGCGTTCATATTTCGGATTCAGCAGCTGATTCGCATGTCACCGTAAGGCCGGTTGCCAGGTTTCGCCGGGCTTTCCCGGAATGGAAATCCGCACTTCCGCACCCGATTCCCGGACCGGGATCCGGACATCCCCGCCGTTGGCCCTCGCCAGCCTTCTCGAGAGGGCGAGACCGAGACCGGTTCCGGCCGGTGCCGCCGGATTGCGAGCGGCCGAGCCTCTCTGTCCCGGGGCAAAGGCTGCTTCGACGTCCGCCTCTGAGAACCCCGGGCCATCGTCGACCACGGTGATTTCCACCGAGTTCCCCTCCCCTCTCCTGGCCGAAATCGCCACGCGAGCGGCCGCGTAGGTGATCGCGTTTTCAATCACGGGCCCGAGAATCCGCTGAAAGGAATCGGCTCCGACTCCCGCCGTCAAGCCGTTCTGGGGCTCGTCGTGATCAATCACGATCCCGTATTGATCGGCTATCGGGCGGGCTGCTCCGGCCGCGGTTTCAATCGCCCGGGAGATGGTCACCGATTCATCCGCCGGATGGCTTCCTTCCGTGCGAGCGACATCGAGGAGGGTTTCAAGCACCTTGGTCAGGTCTGCGGACCGTTCCGAGATCCGTTCCAGGGACCGACGGTATTCATTGGTGTCCCGGTCCTTCTTCAACGCGATCTCGGCCTCTGCTGAAAGCGCGGAAAGGGGCGTTCTCAGTTCATGTGAGAGTTCCGCCGAGAAATTCCGTTCGTGCCGGACCATGAAGGCCATGCGGTCAAGCATGGTGTCAAAGGTCGCTGCCAGTCGCGTCAGTTCGTCGGTCGGTTCGCCTTCGTTGAAGCGTCGGTCGAGATCGTTTTCACTCCAGCTGGCGGCTTCCTCGGTCATCCTGGACACTGGCTTGAGGGCTCGGTCCACCACCAGCCGCGTTGTCAACGCTGTGAGCGCCAGCATGATCACCGCGAGAATCACCGAGGCGACCGTCGCGCGGCTTGCCGTCCGCTCGTAGGGTTCCAGCGAAAGGCCAGTGACCACAGTTCCAACGGTCCTGCCATCCTGGACTACCGGCGTTGCCAGCAGTCTCGTGTCGCTGTCGGAATCTTCCCTTGTCCCTTCCCCGGTTGCCGCAAGCGAGCGGGCCACGCCGTTCAGCTGACCGCTGATCTGCGGAGTCTCAAGGGCCTTGCCATTCGAAAACACCCAGACGAGTGCATCCTCGGCGGCGTCATCGCTTCCCTCGCTGATGTCGAGTTTTCCGTGCTCGAGGTCGATGTTTCCGAGGGTGCTCTGCGCCCTTGCCTCAAGCAGCCGGTTGACATCGCCCTGCAGACTGGAACGGAGCGAGAGATTGAAACCGAGGACCAGGATCGCAAGCATCAACGCGGTGACACCGACCACCGCAAAGGTAAGTCGCTGGCGGATTGACCCCTTCATTCGAGCCGGTACCCCACTCCGTGAACCGTATGTATCCTCGTCCTGCTCCCGAGGTCTCCAAGCTTCCTTCGAAGGCGGCGGACGTAGACGTCAACCGTGTTGTCATGGACGATCGCGCCGGGCGGCCAGGCGGCACCGATGATTTCACGGCGCCTGACCACCTCACCCGCGCGGGAAATCAATGCACCGGCCAGCCGGAACTCGGTCGGGGTCAGACTGGTTTGCCGGCCAGCGCAGGTCAACATGTGCTTCACGGGGTCAAGCCTGAGATCACCGACCGACGATTGTTCGGTCCGTGACGATCGCCGGGCAAGCACCCTGAGCCGGGCGGTCAACTCCGCGAAGACGAAGGGCTTGGTCAGGTAGTCATCCCCGCCCGCGCTGAACCCTGAAACCCGGTCCGCTCCCGAGTCCCTGGCGGTGAGGAAAAGTACGGGGGCTTCCATTCCGGTCGATTTCAGCGCCTGGCACAGATCCCGCCCGTCCGTATCGGGCAGCCCGATGTCGATCACCAGCAGGTCATGCCTTTCGGGGTTTGCGAGCATC
Source organism: Solirubrobacterales bacterium (assembly GCA_044221915.1). Taxonomy (GTDB): domain Bacteria; phylum Actinomycetota; class Thermoleophilia; order Solirubrobacterales; family 70-9; genus 67-14. The sequence continues at coordinate 1,241 of JBGAOF010000085.1, read as the reverse complement.
AGGGCCTCCCGGCCGTCCCTGGCGAGATCTACCTCGAAGTCTTCCTCCTCCAGACCCTGGTTGAGCAGACGGCGTAGTTCCGCGTTGTCTTCGACGACGAGAACCCTGGGGTTCATGAGGGGCTGCTTCCGATCATCTGCCCCAATCATCGAGAACAAACCTGAACGGCTCCTGAAGATGAAATCCTGGCAATCGGAACTTCAAGGATCGGATCTTGCCGTCGGCTGCCCTGAATTCGCGCAAGCCGGAGCTCAAGGACTCTTGTTTCCCCATTCTGGAAGGGTTTAGAGTGCCTTCGGACGAAAGCCTCCCCGAATTTCCGGATGGGTCAGCACCCGGCCAGGACGGGTTGCCGAGCTGTGAAATCCGCCGGTTCGTTCAGGCAGTTGAACCCGAATGTTCAACCCCTTGGACGAAACTATTCGTGCAGGCGCAGGAATTTTTCGCTACCATCCCGCGAACAACTAAGTACAGAAACCATTTATCCCTCGGAAACGAGGGCCAGGGAAGGGCTAGGGAGTAATGGCTGTAGGGAACCACTCAGCGTCCGCTGCTCGGCGAACGCCGCTTTTCATTCTGATCGCATTCGTAGTCACCGGGATCGCTGTGCTCGGCCTGAGCGCCAAGGCATCCGCGGCCGATCCGGTCGTGAACCCCGGCACGACATCCGCCACCGTTATCGGCGGAAGCCTCAAGGTGAACACCAAGCTCGACATGGACCTGGGCGCAATGACTCCGTCGCCGCAGCTCAAGAACCTCACCGTGGCAGCGAACGGATCCATCAGCGGACCGAGCACCTCGCTCGTGTTCCCGCAGCAGGTGATGCAGGTCAGCACCCCGGTCGGGACCAAGGACATCTTCATCAACATCCGGGCCAAGGATCCGATCACGGGCTCGATCGATCCGGAGACCGGCGAAGTCCATCTCAACACCAACCTGACCATTCAACTGACCAGCAACGACAGCATCGTGGCGCTCGGCAACAACTGCTATGTCGGCAGCCCGTCCAGCCCGATTCCCTTCGCGGCTACAGCCCTGCCCGATGACAGCAAGGGTGTCCACTACGACCAGTACACCGGTGAAACCACCGTGGTCGACAACACACTGGCGATCCCTTCGGCGACCGGCTGCCCGACCATTTTCGGCAACAACGTCAACGACATCGTCAACGGAGAACTGGGCCTCCCCTCCCCCTCCGGACAGAACACCGTCACCTTCGAGATGCGTTTCAACCCCGCCCC